>JAHIZN010000202.1 GCA_018814245.1 bacterium | reverse complement strand
GAGAAAGAGCCACAAAGGGTGTAAATATCGGTGGTGTCTCCCTTTTCTCCATTATCTCCCTATCTCTCTATTCTCTATCCCCTTATCTCCTAAGAATTGCAGCAAAACAGGAGTAATTGCAAACAAGAAGAGCAGTTGACAAGGGTTCATCTCTTAAGATTTACACCCTTTGTGGATCTTTCTCTTCTCGTTGCAATAGCTGCTGGCTAATAATCCACTAAAAAATCACAATAGCTGAGTAGTTACCTTTATTCAAAGGAAGGCATTCGCAAGTATTCTTCTCCAGCTTAATGGATGACACAGCATATTAGTATAAGCAGCATTGGCTAAGGGACAAAAGCATCCCTCTTTTTTGATTTTTCTCCTAACCTCTTGAGCTTGCCTGTTAAACCACAAATCCTTAAAGTTATAGTTGAATTTCTGCAAGTTACCCATAGAATCCTGTCGGATACAGCATGGCCAGACCTCTCCGTCAGGTGTGATAAGGCATGAATTAAACCCTGAATAGCAGGGAATTATTTTTTTGTTTTCCAAAAGGAGGCGTTTGACTAACCTGTAGTATTCCAGCCGAAACGCACGAATCAATCGAGACAAGCCGTGAAATTTTTCCTTTTTTAGTTGTCTGCATAAAAAATCTGCTGCCTGTGCATATTCGTGCGGCGTGGGAGAGATGTCAGCCTTCAGTGTATCCAATTCGTGTCTTTGTTCAGCAATTTCGGTTACATAGGAATCTGGTTTCAGGGTATTCATCACAAAGTCATAAATTTGCTCGATATTGGCAACATTAAACTTAGAGATTACTGTGCCAATACCAATGGTCAGGTTTGGATGTTTTAACCCTCTTAACAATTGATATGTTTTTTTTACAGATTCAAACCCATTTGTTACCCCTCTAATTCGATCATATTCTTCCCCTATTCCATCCATGGAGATATTAACAATTATTTTAGATCCCTGGCAATGGGCACAGATTTTATCAACCTTTGCCATAACCAATTCAGGAAGCAAACCATTTGTAGGAAGATTAATTATTTTCGGATGGCATTGCGAGTACAGATCATTGACAATCTCTACCAGATCTTGCCTCAAGAATGGCTCTCCACCAGTAATGGTTGTCCAATAAGGAGCAGAGCCAATCGATCTAAATATCGTCCCCCACTCTTCTTTAGTAAGTTCCTTTGTCTGTTTTTTCCAGATATTACAGGTAAGACATTTTGAATTACAGTGGCAACTAAGATTAAAGGTAAAACTTATGGGCATTATTTGAGGAAGATTGATATATCGAAATAAGATGGAAGCAGGTATTTGAAGGATATTAAACATAGAATAACACTCCTTTCAGGCTTAATTAAGTTGACATATCTTTCCACGCAAAGGAACGCAAAGATTTCACGCAAAGAATGCAAAGGATTATAAATTATTGTCTTTTTAATTTATCAATCATAATTCTTATGCGACTCTTTGCGATTTTTTTACTTTGCAGTCTTTGCGTGATATTGTTACTGCTGATATGTCAAGCTATTTATCGGTTTCCATATATTTCTCCCATTGACCATTTATCTCGGAATTACACCATCCACATCGTCCATCTTTCAGGTTATATTGAGATATGCCGTATCCTTTTCGCTTAATAACTATTCTGTTACACATCGGGCAACAGGTATTATCGCCATTAATCTCACAGGCATTTCCAATATAGACATATTTTAGTCGTTGCAATGACTGATGATATATTTGCTCAAGGGTTGCAAGAGGGGTTGGCGGCAGATTCATCTTGTAATTAGGGAAATATCTGGAAAAATGAAGGGGGACACTGTCTCCAATCTCTTCTGATATCCAGTTTATCAGGTTGTTTATCTGAAGAGGAGAATCGTTTAGTGTGGGGATAACAAGATTTGTCAGCTCAACCCAACACCCATTCTTTTTAGATAACTTGATTGTATTTAAGACAGGATTTAGCCTCACGCCACCGCATATCTCCTGATAAAAGCCATCCTCAATGGATTTAACATCAATATTTAACGCATCTATGTATGGCAGCAACTCAAGCAAGGGCTGCTCATTAACATAACCATTGGTCACCAATACATTTTTTAACCCTTCCTGTTTTATCATCTTTGCGGTATCAAGAACATATTCATACCAGATGAATGGCTCATTATATGTATAGGCAACACCAATAGCGTTGTATTTTTTTGCATATTTGACAATATCTTCCGGGCTTACCTGATGAGTGGACACACTCTCCTGAGAAATATGCCAATTCTGACAAAATTGACATTTAAGGTTACATCCAGTAGTCCCAATGGAAAGAATCTGACTTCCCGGGTAGAAGTGGTAAAGAGGCTTTTTCTCAATAGGATCCATGGCTACAGAGGAACATTCACCATAGGTTTGAGCATATAGTTTTCCCCCATGGTTTACCCTGCCACGGCATATCCCTGCCTTACTCTCATTAATAACACACTCGCGGGGACAAAGATGGCATGCAACCCTGTTATTCTCTTTGGGAGTATAATAGCGGGATTCCTTCACTATTCTTCTTTCCTTCTCAATACTGCCTTCATATCCCTTAGTACATACAAGATTATCCCACCATAGCTGCTGGCACAACAAACCAAACATAAAATTTGTCAATCCATGAAACAATGCTGGATTTTATTGGGGTAAACATGTTGTAACTATAAGGATACAGACGATAAGATTTTTCTCTGTGATGATAAGCATTTTTAATCATTACTTGAGAGAAAAACCTGTCAAAGGAATAATTAGAATAGGAAGCCTTATCGCAACTAACCTGTATTCCTTTCTCTGCCCATGCTGAATTTGCCAGCAAAAGACACAAAAAGGACGCAATAATAGCTACCTTTTTCATGGGATGGGGTCCCTCCAGTTTTTAATATTATCTATTATACTTAAGTCCCAAAAAAAAGTCAAGCGGTTTTTTTATGGCGTTTTGCAACAATTTTTATAACGCTGTGTGATTGTTAATAGTTATGAATTGAAAAAAAATAATCATGGGCTACCATATGTATGATTTAATATCTGCAGGGGCACGATATATAGATTTATTGGTAACTACTCAGGTATACAGAATTCAGGAGTCAGAATTCAGAATAGCTCCAGAGTAAGCCTATAAATTCCATTATCTCTCTCTCAATATCCCCATATTTCCTGCGAAAACTATCATAGCAGGTGTTTTCATTCTGACTCCT
>JAHIZN010000201.1 GCA_018814245.1 bacterium | reverse complement strand
GTAACTACAGCATGGCAATCTTCGCAGCTTGCAAAATCCACAGGTTATTGAGCAGTTACCCTCAAAATTTATAAAAAATATTGACAAACTGATAATTCTATCGTATAATTACTATACTCTATGCAATCCGTTAATTAAGTTGACATCCCTTGCGAGAGGAGACTCTTAGACTTCCGAAGTTTTGAAAACTTCGGAAGTCTGTTTGCCTTGATGCCAACAACATCCCGGACATTAAGTGGTTTGGAATCGATGGGAATGAAGGTGGTATGACCCTATCAGATTATCATTCATGATTGCTGCCGCAAGCAGACATGCTGCAAGGAGAGGATAAAAATGCTGAAAAAAATACTTATAGTGCTTTTGTTACTTTTGTGTCTTTCATCAAAGCTATATGCCACTGATCCGGAGATTTACTATGAACAGGCACAAACAGCCTTCCAAAAGGAAGAATATGATTATGCCTCTGAATTATTTGAAAAGTATCTCACATTTGCTCCAGAGGGTGAACTCGCGGCTGAGGCATGGTATAATGTTGGTGAATGCCGGTATAAACAGGAGAATTATCCAGAGGCATTGCTTTCGTATCAGGCTGTAATTGACCTTCATCCAGATTCTTCCTTTGTCCCTAAAGCCTATAATAGGGTTGGGGATTGTTACTGGCGGATAGATGACAGAGAAAAGGCTGCTGAGTCTTATCGTCAAACAATAAAAGAGTCTCCATATACAACTGAGGCTGAATATGCTCAGGTTCGACTAACAGAGCTTTCAAGTGCTTCAAAGAAACAGATTCCTGTTAATAAGGATATTAAGGGGATAAAAGAGGATGACAGACTCGGTGATGAGCTTAATACCCTTGAAAAGGCTAAGGCATTGTTCAAGGCAAAGGATTATACAGGGGCAAGGGATGTGTTCAAAAACTTTATGAAGACATTCCCTAAAAGCAAATACAATCATTATGTCAGATTAAAGATAGCAGAAACATATTATTATGAAGAAAATTACGGCAAAGCACTCCCGGAATATAAAAAGGTTGTTTCAGATTATCCGGATTCTAAGTATATAGATTATGCCATGTATTCTGCTGGATGGTGTAATTTCCGATTAAAAGGGTATGCTGATGCTCAAAAGATGCTTGAGTATCTTATAAAAAATTATCCGCAGAGTAATTATGTTGATCCAGCAAAAAAGATCCTTCCAAAGATAGCTGATTTGATTGAGGAGGAAAGATTATCTGATTTATTGAATAATGCAAAAGAGAATTGTGAAAAGGGAAATCTTGCTCAAGCCAAGGCATCCATAGAACAGATAATAAAGGAATATCCCAATAGCCAATCAGCTAAAGAGGCAGAGCCACTTTTGGATGCGATCAATCAAAAATTAGCCGAAGCCTCTTATAATGAGGCAAAGAAGGCATATGACGATGCACAGAAAAGATTGGATGAGGGTAAAACAGAGGAGGCTATAAAGGGTTTTAAGGGGATTATTTCTAAATATCCGGAGAGTGAATTTTGCGACCTGTCAAAGAGTGCTCTCAAGCAGGCTGAAGGACAGCAGGCAGCAGGCAGAAGGCAGAAGGTAGAATCTCAAACCACAAATTCAGCAGCTTCAGGTGAAAAATATTCAGGTAAGGAGGCTGCAGCAGAAAAGCCTGAGGCAGGAAAATCTATTGCTCCTGTTGCTACTGCCATTGAGACTGCTGCTGCTGATTTGCTGTACCAAAAAGCCCTTGAATGCCTTGGGAATGAGGACTATTACAAGTCAATTGAAACATTTCAAAAACTTATATTAGAATATCCAGATAGCAGTTATGCCCCATTAGCAAAGAAGGGAATGAATGAGGCAAGCAGCTCTCTTAAGGCTCAGAGGATAGAAAGGCTCTTTGAGATTGCCCAGAGATATTACAACTTATGTGAATATGAAAAGGCAAAACAGGTGTTTAAGAGTATTACCGAGGAATATCCTGAAACAAATCATGCTCAAAAGGCACAAGAAATGATCCATCAGTTGTCAGGGGTGAGTACAGAACAGGTTAGTGAGGAATATGCAGCTGCTCAACGATCTTATGAACAAGGGGATTTGACCCAGGCATTAGAACAATTTAATGCTTTGGTTAAAAAATATCCACAAACAATATATGCCCAGGCTGCAACAGGGACAATAGCAATCATTCAGGAAAAATTAAGCAATACAAAGGCTAAGGGATTATACGAAGAGGCAAGATCTCTTCAGGAACAGGGCAGCTATACCGAAGCCATTGATGAGTATACAGCGATGCTTGAGGAATATCCAAAGGCATATTGGACACCATATGCCCAGTACTCTAAGGCAGAAACATTCTATAGCCAACAGAAATACAAAGAGGCTGTTGCTGCGTGGCAAAAGGTGATGGACAATTTTCCTGGAAGTGATATGTCGCCGCATTCTCTCTACCATATTGCCGAGTGCTATGAGAAACTCAAAGACTATAAGAATGCCTATCAATCATACATGAAACTTCAACAGGTTTACCCTGAAAGCATCTATGCCAAAGGGGAAATATCTACGCTGATAAAGAAACAGGCTGATAAGCTGAAGGCAATGACAGAGAAATAATCGGTGGTGTCTGCATTAGGCTAAATATTGGTTGTATTGATAATCAGAGGCAGGGACAAGCCCTGCAGCTACATCAGCACATGCTTGCGCGTATTGGATTCTTGTAGTTGCAGGGCTTTTGTCCCTGCTATAACCATTCACATCTGAATAGTTACGATATATAAGCTAACATTTTGGAGGAATAATATATTGAGTACTGGATCTTTACCATTTGAGTCCCCAATTGATGAATTGGAAGAAAAAATTGCAAATCTTTTAACTATTTCCTCGGAAAAGGCAAAAGAAGAGATAAGTCAACTTCAAAAAGAATATGAGGAATTAATCCAAAGAATTTTCTTAAGTCTTACCCCATGGCAAAAAACACAGATTGCCAGACATATTCGTCGGCCATGTATCATGGATTATATTCCAAGGATATTTGATGAGTTTGTTGAGCTTCATGGAGACAGGCTAATTGGGGATGACAGGGCTATAATTACCGGCATGGCAAAGCTGGATGGTGAAACTGTATTTGTTATTGCTCACCAAAAAGGGAAGGATACCCCTACTAATATTGCCTGCAATTTTGGTATGCCAAACCCGGAGGGCTATCGTAAGGCAGCAAGAATTATGCGTCTTGCGGAAAGATTTAAGAAACCCATTCTTACCTTTATTGATACCCCTGGTGCATATCCCGGCATAGAGGCTGAGAAAAATGGGCAGGGTGAGGCAATTGCCAGAAACCTGTTTATCCTTTCTCGATTGAAAACCCCTGTTATTGCTACGGTTATCGGTGAAGGCGGCAGTGGTGGGGCATTGGCTATTGGTGTTGCAGATAAAGTCTTGATGCTCGAACATGCTGTCTACTCTGTCATCTCTCCTGAAGGCTGTGCAGCGATATTGTGGAATGATAGATCAAGGACTGAAGAGGCAGCAGCAACCCTTCATCTAACCGCTAAAGATTTATTGGAACTTCAAATCATTGACGAAATAATCCCTGAACCACTTGGCGGAGCACATCGAAATTATAATGAAGCAGCTCAAAAGATTAAAAAAGTTACAATTAAACACCTGAACAAGTTAAAAGATATGGATCTTTCTGTCTTGATAGAAAAACGGTATGAAAAATATCAAAAGATGGGGAAGTTTATAATTGAATAGTCTTGTAGTAAAATAACGCAGTCTAAGGGTTGCGACTGCCAATTCTCACTAATAACTGAGGTAATTGCTCAATATCCTGTGGCAATTTCATGAGGTTAAACTACTCAGACAGCAAGAATACAGGAGTCAGAATTCAGAATACAGATACAGGGAAAGAGCCACAAAGGGTGTAAATTCTAAGAAATGCACCCTTGTTTTGTTAACTTTCCCATTGATGTTTACACCCTTTGTGGCTCTTTCCCTTGTAAGCGTTTACCTATTGTTAATTGTGGCTTGCAACATCCACAGGTTATTGAGCAATTACTAACTGAGGGATTACAGCTATGGGGTAATGCCTCTTATGTAGAACCGTAGTGTCAAGTGAAGGAAGGTATCAATGTCTGGAATATCTCCAATATCTGGTGCTGGTGGAGGGGCTTATAATGCCTATTTCTATCCGGGATTTATGCCCAGAGTAAACATACCTAATAAAGCAGGTACGATTGACCCATTCATTCCGATTAATCCAATTAAACCTGTGTCTGTTTTGCCTGAAAATAATAAGGTTGTTAATAGTTGGGCAATAGACTCATTTAAGTCCATCTTTAACTTTTTCAGCAAGACTGATTCCATGGATAAAAATGAGGTTTCTGAAATCCAAACACAATGCTCTGTCTGCCGTAATCGAGAGTACACCTGTTCCAATGGAGAAACATCTGACGGCAAGCAGACCGTAATCCCAGGGCATGAAAGTGCAGAAAGGATAAGGCAGCATGAGGCTGAACACTTGAGAATAGCCAGAATGAATGCTGAGGCTCAAGGGAAAATGGTTGTGGCTCAACAAATAAATACAACAAAAGAAAAATGCTCCGAATGTGGTGAGACCTATGTGTCTAAAGGCGAAGCAATCACTGAAACAGTCAGGATGATAATCACCCAACACAGAACATACAACCCATCCCGTAATTATCCCGAGGGACCTGAGTTAAGGTTGGAGGGTATAGGCAGATTCTTTGATGGATATGGGTAAGGCAGAGAGTGTTTTGATTCCCAAAAAAACTTCATGTCTCATTTTGGCACGCAAAGGTCGCAAAGTTGTAATCGTTCAGGCTATAACATTAAAAGTGTAAGAAGGGGGATATGGAGATATGACATGAGATATGGGGATAATAATATAATCAATGCCTTAAAATCGAAGGGAAGATTACAGGGTTATCATTCCTAAGGGGATAAGTT
>JAHIZN010000200.1 GCA_018814245.1 bacterium | reverse complement strand
CATTATTGGCTAATGGGGTAAGTTTATAGGCATAAAGGGATTTTGATGAGGCGACAAAAAGAGTTTTATTAGAAATAGCAGGGGTCAGAACTGATTCATAGGGTTCTTCAAGGGGAATGGTGCAAATTTTCTTTCCATCAGATTGTTTAATGATGTGGACATTCCCATCTTTTGATAAGATAAAAAGATAGCCATAAGCAGTAATTAAAGATGAGAATACCTTAGCAGCTATATTTATCGACCATTGTGGATTTGAGCTTTCAATATCTGGGGGGGGGGTAAAAACTCATCGAAGAGCAGCCTGTAAGTTGCGGATTAGCCTTATACATCTTCCAATCGGCAGACTCTTTTAGTTCTTTCCCACAGTGCCGGCAGAAAGAGGCTAAACTCCTGTTTGGGGCACTACAAGAATGGGTAGGGCAGATGATAATCTTTTCATTGCAAGAGGAACAAAAATTTGGTGATAATTTAAGTTCTTCACCACAGCTAATATAAGGACATTTATCCATTGAATAAACCTCTCCTTCAATTTACTTCCCTCCTCTCTAACCCTTTTGTATTATTATAATACATTTTATTTAATTTGTCAAGAAGAATTTTGGTGGTGTCCTGCGTTAGCTGCAATGGCAGGCATAACTCTTTGTAATACAAAGCGTTATCTTCGCTATCGTTCCTAATAAAGCTAACTCTTTACGATTCAACAAGATAACTGCCAATTTAGAGTTATCGTCAGACACTACCAGAATTTTTAGGGATCTGAATATTCGATAAAACAATCGCCTTCTGCAGATGTGATTTTTCCTGTAAGTTTCCCCTCTGTCTTACTCATTTACATAATGCGTATTGTGTCAGATCTCTCTTTCTTTTGGCATATCGAACCGGTACTTCTCAGGTCTCAGTCATTGATGCGTCTTGTCGGATTTAACGGCAGACAAATCCGAATGGGCACATGCAACAGGGGAATTGATTCTAAGGCAACTAATGATAATCAAGACCTACGGGATGACTCCCCCGAAATCCGTGGTCCAATCTGTGCCGATTCTGTTGCTGCCTATATCGACAGGCTGTTACGGAACTGATAATCGGTGCCAACACCCTACCATATGTAGTGTCTGCTGATGAAATTAGCACAACATACTGTATGCTCATAGTGCCGAATTCCTATTCCGTAACAGCCTGTCGAAGGAATGGGAGATACATAATGCTGTTTCTTATTTTATTGGATTCAGTTATAATTTTTGTTGGACAGTGCGGACATTACGAGTAAAGGATGATGATGATCGATGGCAAGCACGGACTCCAGCAATGTCTGCTGGATTAACAGACCATGTTTGGAGCATAAAGGAGTGGATTATGTATCCAGTTAGAGGAAGTTAGCCAGTTTCAGACATCACCGAATATCGTTATGTTTGATTCTAAGCCTTAATGATGACTACGCAGTAGCCTGTCAGACATCTTGTGCCAAAGGCAAACTCATCCCTGAACACCCGTAAATCGTGTCCGCCGTGTAGGGGCAACCCCCTGTGGTTGCCCAATAGCCCCTCCAACAAAACCACTGCAACAATATGCAGCAAAGTATAAAAAAGATAACAAAAGCTAAAAAAACACTTGACAAAACAAAAAAATTATGGTATTATAGAAACATGAAATAACGCCATGTAACAATTCCTGAAACATCATAAAGATGAAGCTAAGGGCAATCGTTCAGGGCTCAGAATTGCTCAATAGTTATCATACATTATCCAACCTTGAACATTGAACCTCACAAAAGGAGAGATACCATGAGTAAAACATTTAAGGTGTTCTTAACCATTGTAGGTGTTATGTTTCTTTGTCCTGTTCTTCAACGAGTTTTTTCTTATATCCTGACCCTACTTTTTCCAATAAATAATGAGATGCTCACTCAAAAGGATCTGATTAATTGGCTTTCTCTTTATTTGGCTGTAGTCATCGAAGGGATAGTGGTTCTGATTTTAATTACTACAGATTTTTTACAATCATTAAAATCTTGTCAGACTGACAAGAGACTACGGGAAATTGAGGAGAATCATTCTAAACAGAATGGATATGACAGCAATTGATGCTCTATTAGCTGTGCTGTAGTACATGAAGATATGCTGCAGCCTGCGTATGCTACTTACAGTGCCTTTTCAGATTTCCCCCCCCCATCTCATCCTATCTGTCCAACATCCATACATCTACCATCCATAATGTATAATTATTGAACACTGCCATAGGACGAAGCAATGACTCAATAGTTATCGTAACTATTGAGTCATAAAACATGATTAAGGCAGGGACAAGCCCTGCAGCTACAGCTATTCGTGGAGACTTGTAGCTGCGACCCTTGTGGTCGCCTCTTTATATCTTGGCACAAAAGTTGCTTATATTTAATATAGATGAATATGGGAACTGCATATGTCTTGAATTTGCACATTCCTTAATTCCTCTGCACCAAAAATCACAGCAAAGGAGATACCAGACAATGAAGAAAAGAATTGCAGCTATTTTTCTCTTTTTTTCCATGATAACACCGTATTGCGTATTCGGAGCAAGCGCAAATGGGGTTGATGTGGAAGGGTTTGAAAGCCATGATATAAGCGATTGGATAAAATTCCCTTCAGTCTCTGAGCTTGGAGCAAGCTTACATGGTTCGGGCTATATGAGTGATTATTGTGTTAAGATAAGCGGTGATGGATTAAACCCACTCGCAGAGGAAGGGTATATCTCTTCATTGCCATGGATAAACAGCGGCTATCTTTCCATAGAAAAACCAAGCGATTGGGAACAGGGCTCTGTTTATACCTTACGGTGTATGCTCAAAGCAGATAATGATGCCGGCAGCAAGGCATATCTTGAGTGTGATGACCCTGACGGGGATATTATTTTGAGTAAAAGTTCATCATTTACCCCGCCATCTGAATGGACAGAGTGTATTCTGAATGGTTATATCAATAATAGTCCCATGACTACTATTAAGCTTGGCTATGAGGCAGGGCAAGGGGCAATCTATTTCGATGATGTTTCGTTCTATAATTCCAGCTGCTATCTTCAATCTAATAATCACCTTGTATTTTATGTCCATGATATGGATGATACCCCATTAACTGTAACCATAAACAGACTACAAGGGGCAACAGCATCAACTGTACTGCCAGAGAGGCTCCCTCCTGTGGTTTCTGTATCTGACCCATTTGGCAATCTTAAACTGACAAAAACCTGTGAGAGCCTGAGTAATCAGTCGTTTGTTCTGACTATTCCCCCGGATAATATCAGGGGTGATTACAAAATAGAGATTCCGCAGGATTCCTCGTCTGCATGGCAAGTATCTGCGAAGAAATTAATATTTGAGGGAAACAAGATATCTGTAAGCTCAATGGCGGCTGACAGCGTAGTATATTTTGCGGTGAATGATCAGGCAACATTTACGCTGGGATTAAGTGATGATGGAAGGGATGCAGGCACATGTTCAGCAACCCTGTATGACACAAATGGCTTAGCAGTAAAAAAGATAACATGGATGGCAGGCTCTTTAGAGCAGCATAAGTTGATTGTGGATAGTCCGGCAACAGGCGGGGTGTGGGCTGTTGGCTTTGGAGGAAGCCCCTCTGGCGGAGAAATCCCCTCTGGCATCAGCCATGGGAATATTTCTATTTCAGCAGAAGGTATCCCGCCATATTTTTCCTTTACAAGCAACTCTTATTTTCTGCCAGCAGCATGGCGTTATCCGTCGGAGAATTTTTCAATAATTGCAAATCAGGCTAAAAAAATAACCAGTAGTGATGAGAAGATAACCCTTAGTATTCCGTCGCGAGGGATTAGCCAGAATGGTACTGTAAGTATTCGAAAGATGGATGCTCCAGTTATACCCTCAGGGTATTTTCTGGCAAGTCAGGTTTATAGCATCGAAGCTTGCGGCACATCATCATCCCTTCAGCCCTCGCAGTTTATTCCCCTTACCTTTCGCTACGATGATGCATCTTTGTCTGACAAGACAGAAAAAACACTGGCTGTTTTTTATTACGGTACAAGTACAAGCAGTACCAATACAGCTGCATGGATACCCCTGCCAACAATATCGCGATCCATAAAGGATAACCTTATTCGTGTAAATGTTTCCCGCCTTGCACCCTTTGCAATTCTTTCTTCCCCTGCATGGCAGGTAAGGCTTTCTGTGGAAACATCAGAAGGGGTCAGCGATAGCGGTAATTATTTTGGAATGGATCCTGGTGCTCAAAACACCTATACTGACCCCTTTGACCTTGAAGAGGAGCCAGCAGCACCAAAGCCCTGTGTTTCCCTTTATGTTACCTCACCAAATAAAACAAGATTTACCAAGGATGTTCGGGCATTAAGGGATTTAAGCGTAGGGGTTGAGGAGTGGGCATTTGATGTAAATACCGATGTGCTTTTGCGAGCCGGGGCACAGGTAACCATTACATGGGATATCTCAAGTATTCCCTCAAACTATCCGATAAACTTGGTAGAGGTCAATCAGCAATTGGTTGATTTAAGAGGGATAAAGTCGTATGGATTTATTGCCCCAACCGGCAATAATACAAGAAGATTTATCCTGCAGGTTGGCGGTGAAAAAGAGGGGACAATTACTGTAAGCCGTACATTTTCTAATAATTGGAACCTGTGCTCCATTCCCTTGCTTCTGGCAAATACTGATCCTGAGACAGTTTTCTCCGGGAGTCGTATCTCGAAGTTTGTTGATGGCAAGTATGTAGCTTATGATCAAGAAGAAGGTTTTGGGACAATTACACCGGGTGTGGGTTATTGGGTTAAGACAGGCAGCACGATAACCACAAATTTTGTTGGACATGCCCTATTGAATGGGACATATAGCATCCCTATCAGATCCGGTTGGAACCTTATGGGCAATCCCTTTATCTTTGGGATAGGTTGGAATAATATCCTCTTTTCTCATGGAACAATAACAGCGAAGGTATCTGATGGCAGTGTAATCAAGGATGGGATTTATCGATATGGAACAGACAAGAACAATAAAACTGGTTATAGCATGGACAGATACAGGGATAATCCTGTCATGAAACCATGGGAAGGGTACTGGCTATACTCATTCATGACAGGTGATTTGAAGATACCTGCCATCCCAAGTCAGCCATTGGCAGCTCCTGCCCCTGGGTTGCTTGAGAATCAAAGAAATTGGGAGGTAAGGCTGTCTGCATTCACAGATAAAAGCGTTGATCGAGACAACTATTTTGGTGTGACTGAGGATGCCAGTGATGGATACAATAGGTATTGTTTGTTTGAGCCGCCAAATGGGTATCCTCCATATGTCAGCCTGTACTTTCCAATTAGTGATCTGAATGCCTCTGGCAATTTTGCCTGTGCTTACAAGTCTCCACCCTTAAATTCTCCAAAGGTTTGGGATTTTGATGTGTTGACTGATGGTATGCAGAATACGGCCGTAACCCTTCAGTGGCAAGGGGTGGTAGATGGGGTCAACCTTTGTCTGGCTGACCTTATGACTGATGAAAAAATAGACATGCGTCAGACTGACAGCTATACCTATCATATTGGTACAGAACGAATAAGGCGGTTTCAGGTAGTTGCTGTTGCAGCTACAAGTGAGACGCAGGCAGTAAATAATCAAATATATGTCTGGCCCAATCCATTAATTGTTAATGGAATATCGCCTGATGAGTTTACATTTGCAAATCTTTCACCAAGTAGTGTGGTCAGGATTTATACCCTGGCTGGCGAGTTGATTGCTGCGATTAATAAAAACACATGGAATGCAAAGAATGACGATGGTAAGGCAGTTGCCAGCGGGGTTTATTTCTATGTGGTGGAAGATGAGGGAAGTGTCAGGAAGACAGGGAAGTTGGCGGTGATAAGGTAGGGGCGGGTTCCAAACCCGCCCCCTCATAAGGGGCGCAGGTTTGAAACCTGCCCCTACGAGAGGCAGGAAATTGTTGTCCTGTCAAGATAGGTGATTATGTCCATAATAGAAAAAGCAAAACAAATAAAAATGTTGATATTAGATGTAGATGGTGTGTTGACCGATGGCGGGATCATTATCGATGCTAATGGCAGAGAGATCAAGGTGTTTAATGTCTATGATGGGGCAGGGATTGAATTGGCACACAAGGCAGGGTTATTGACTGCCATTATCTCCGGCAGATACTCTGCACCTGTAGAGCATCGCGCCAAGGAATTAAGGATTAATAAGGTTTATCAGAATGCAGCGAATAAGGTTGAGGTTTATAACAAACTGATAGCCAAATATGGCATTATCCCAGAACAAACAGCTTATATTGGTGATGATATATTCGATATTCCTCTGCTCAAACTGGTAGGATTATCCTTTGCACCGGCTACAGGCAGGCAAGAGGTAAGAGACATTGTTGATTTTGTAACCCAGAGTGCTGGCGGCAAGGGTGCAGTACGAGAAGCAATTGAGGTTATTTTGAAGGCACAGGGGCAGTGGCAGCAGACATAATAAGATGAATATGAATATCTGAAGTAAAGATTAACCACTGAGATATGGAGACACAGAGTTGACTTATTGCAATGAATTCTCCGTGACCTCTGTGCCTCCGTGGTTCATATTCTTTTCTTGTACTTCACAAATAAAGGGACGAATACAAGATTCGTCCCTTTATGCTATGCGGATTTAGATTACTTCGGTCCATCTGCTGCAGATCCCTCTGCATCATCTGTTTCCACGCCAATTGGTTGTGGACAGACTGTATTATCTGTGTTACTTCTGGTTGGCTTTGGGCATGTAGCTGAATTAATGGGACATCTTGTCGGCTTAGGCGGCCTTAGTGTTGGATGTGGACAATTAGCTGATGCATTATCTACACACCGTGTTGGCTTATGCGGCTTTAGTGTTGGATGTGGACAATTAGCTGATGCATTATCTACACACCGTGTTGGCTTATGCGGCTTTAGTGTTGGATGTGGACAATTAGCTGATGCATTATCTACACACCGTGTTGGCTTTATTGGACATACAGTTGGTTTTATCTGGCATTTTGTTGGTTTTGGCGGGCATTTTGTTGGTTTTATGTGGCATTTTGTTGGTTTTGGCGGGCATTTTGTTGGTTTTATGTGGCATTTTGTTGGTTTTGGCGGGCATTTTGTTGGTTTTATGTGGCATTTTGTTGGTTT
>JAHIZN010000199.1 GCA_018814245.1 bacterium | reverse complement strand
ATGCTGCAAGATAACAGAAGCATGTACCGCAAAATGATTAACAATTCAACAATTCATTAATTCAGCAATTGTCAATTGTTGAATTGCTGAATTGCTGAATTGTTGAATTAATGGTGGGTGGACTTGTGGGTAAGGATAAGGCGAATGCAGGGAGGCAGGCTCTGTCCATACATAATTAACTATGTGACAATTAACAGTTGACACGATATTAGTGGAAAAAGGATTAGTTGGATAATTGTTTTTGGACATTAAAAATCAAGAAAGGAGGAATTAAATCATGGAAGGATTGAGACACATCGTAGATGGCATTGATGACACATATCTGAGAAAGGTTGCCCTTCGAGAGGTTATCCTGATTGAAGAAGGTATGATGAAATGGCAAACAAGGGTCGAGGAGATGAAAAAAAATGGCTGGTGTTTTATGGATGATAAAAAAGAGTTATCTACCCTTATCCTGAAGGAAACCGAAGAGACACAAAAGGAATTAAATTGCATTGATTTTTGGGTAGAAAGATGGAAGGATGATCCCTTTCACCAAAGGCTTCAAGAGATAAATAAATCTCTTCTCCAACGAAAAGACAGACAAATAAAGATTACACGATTTTTTGTAATATCAAAAGAGACCTTTGCCAGAGATAAGGTTAAAGAAATCATCCGATACCAACGAAGAGAATTAATTTGCGAAGCCAATCGGGCTGAATTGGTAGTTATTCTCAGGCATGAATTTAAGGAATGGCAACCCGAACTATGCAAAAAATTACAGCATTTTACTGTCTTTGATGACAGCTTGGTGGTATTAGAGACGACAGACCAGTTTGGTGAGACAACCGGTACAGGTCCAATAATTGGTCGCAAGATCACTGTCTCCGAAGAAGAAAAACGGGAAAAGGGTATTCAGGGTGATGTAGATACATATTTAGAAACAATCAGTTCCCTAAAAGAGCTTGCTACCCAGAGACATCCTTCAATCTTAAGGATTGTATAAATTGTAATATTTTGGGCTGTCAGAGATCAATTGTCAGCAAGACAAGTGGTGAACGAAGAATCTTCGTTCACCACCATGATCGTATCACCCTGTTTTTGGAACTTGGACATCTTTGCAAAATCTCACCCGTAACATCAAATGACTTTGTCCCTATCATAGCCTTATCATTACCCGCAAGTCCAACCACCAACAATTCAGCAATTCAGCAATTCAGCAATTGACAATTGCTGCATTAATGAATTGTTGAATTATTAATCATTTTGCGACACATGCTTCTGTTGTTTTGCAGCATTTCCCATCAGAATTCTGTCCCCACTCTGTCCCCCAAAGATGTGGGTAAGGATAAGATCATAGCCTGATCATTCACCATGCTGCATACAGAAAACCTGCCAATATTCCAGCAATTCTCATTATGGGAAAAAGATTCTCGCAAAGATCGCAAAGTTTCAACCTGTGCGGTTGTCGTATTAAACCACAGAAACATAACAATAGTACGCAAATACAGAGAAAGATCCACAAAGGGTGTAAATCCTAAGAACAATCATTGTCAGGCTCTTTTCATTGCAATTGCCTTATACCAAAATGGGTTCTTCATCTAACACAAAACAGGACACTTCTACTTTGGTAAAAATAGGACATTTCTACTTTGGGCTAACAAGTGCCGGAAACAAGGTTGACAAATCTTGTTTATAATGATATACTAATTACATGATGATAATGTATTTTCGTGAGATTATGCTTGGGAAAAGAAGTGGATCATTCATTCGACAAATCCTTAAGGGATTATCCCTCATATATCTCGTCTTAATTAAAATGAGAATATGTGGATATAAACATGGTTTTTTGAGAAAGAAAAAACTTCCTGTAAGAGTAATTAGTGTGGGCAATCTTACGGTTGGCGGCAGCGGAAAAACACCGACAATAATAGAAATAGCCTCTTTATTAAGGGATACAGGAAAAAGGGTTGGGGTGCTGATAAGGGGTTATCATAGCAAATATGAGCGATGTGGAGGGGTTGTTTTTGATGGTAAAAGCTGGGCTCAGGAGACACAAGGGCACAACAAAAGAAGCGACAACCATCAACAGGTTCAGAATTATAAGGACACGAGTGTTTCCCCTGAAGATGCTGGGGATGAGGCATGTCTTCTATCTGAAAACCTAAGAGGCATCCCTGTGCTGGCAGGCAAAAATCGATGGGCTTCAGGAAGATATGCTATTGAGGAATTTGGCTGTGATACCCTTTTACTTGATGATGGTTTCCAACATCTCAAACTTTATCGTGATGTAGATATTTTATTGCATGATGTTTCTATTCCTCAGGCTGGATTACGGTTGTTTCCAGAGGGGGTGATGAGGGAGCCTCTTTCCTCTATGAAAAGGGCACAGATAATTATTCTGACTCATACAAATATGGCAACAGATATTACCCCTTACGAGGATGTGATTAAGGGGTTAAACTCAAGGGCATTGATATTGCAAAGTATTCATTTGCCAATATATTTTCAGCAGGGGATGAATTCCTATCCCTTAACATTAATAAAAGGAAAAACAATCCTTGCATGTTCAGGCATTGGTTCGCCAGAGTCTTTCGAGCATACCTTAAGGCAGTTTGAGCCTAACAAAATAATTTCATTACGGTTTCCAGACCATTATCAATATGATTCTGCCTGCCTGACCAAGATTGAAGAAATGGCAAAAGGGACAGATATGGTTGTAACAACAGAAAAGGATATGATTCGATTAGCAGGAAAAGATATAAATTGTTCATTGTTTTTCTTGAAGATACGACTTGAAATTATTACCCCCAATTGGCAGGAAAATTTGTTGAGGTGTTTATGCAGCGGTTGATAAACAAAATACTTGTGGTTAGATTTAGTTCTATTGGAGACATTGTTCTTATAACCCCTGTACTGCGAACATTAAGGGAAAGGTATCCGTATGCTAAATTGTGCCTTGTAGTAAAAAAAGAGTTTGTTGAAATAACAAGGCTATTTCCGCATATTGACAGGGTGATTGTTTTTGATTCAGGAGACGGATTATTGGGACTGATCAAGTTGATAGGCAAGATAAATTCAGAACAATTTGATCTATTGATAGACCTTCACTGGAATCTGAGAAGTATGCTAATCTATCTGTTTTCACAAATAAAACATAAGATTCATTACTCTAAACATAGAATTTTGAGGCTATTGAGGGTATGGATTAAATATTCGTTGCTCCCTCAACAATCTCATATAATCGATCTTTATTTTAATCCTCTGACAGAGTTTGGGATTCTTTCTTCAGACAATCGTGTACCAGAATTGAAGATAGATAGCGATATGAATAAAAATGTCATCGAATGCCTTAAAGAGCTTGGGATTGAGGATAAGGATTTGGTGATTGGGATGTGTCCTGGGGCAAAATGGGAGACAAAGCAATGGCCAATAGAGGGGTTTGTTGAAGCTGGGAATATATTGATGAAGGAATTGAATGCCAAAATAGTCCTCATTGGTGATGCCCATGATCTGGAATTGGGAAAAAGGATAGAGGCATGGATGGATAAAAAACCCTTAAATCTTGTTGACGGAACATCTTTATTAGAATTAGCAGCTCTTATTCAGAGGTGTGATGTTTTGATTACCAATGATTCAGCACCCCTCCATATTGCTGCAGCATTGGGGGTGTCTACAGTAAGCATGTTTGGTCCGACAACCCTTGATCTTGGATTCGGTCCGCATGGGAATGGTAAACACATTGTATTGGAAAGAGACCTATCCTGTAGACCATGCAGTTCTCATGGCAGCAGAAAATGTCCAAAAAACACTCATGAATGTATGACATTCATTACCCCTGAGGAGGTAGTGGATGCAGTTAAACACTTGCTTGAGGTAGAGGGCGTGAGCTGATTATCAGACTATGAGGGTGTCTCAACTGAAAGTTGACACCAACAACTGTGTAGTTCGGATTATTCTGTAATCTCTGTGGACTCTGTGGCTAATATTCTTCACTTTGACAAATATAGTTGCGGTGTATAAAAAACATGAAGGAATACAAAAAAATTCTAATCATTCAAACAGCATTTATTGGGGATGTGGTTCTTGCTACACCCTTAATTCAATCACTTTCAAAGGGTTTCCCCGGGGCAAAGCTGTACTTACTAACTACCCCAAAGGGTAATGAGGTTCTGAATGGAGATCCATGTCTTGCCAATATTATCCCTTATGACAAGAAGGGGCAGCAAAAAGGGATTTTTCATTTCCTGAAGGTAGCTGAAGAGCTTCGAAAGATGAAATTTGATTTGGCTGTTGTCCCACACCCTTCATTTCGTTCCAGCTTACTTGCTTTTCTTTGTGGCATTCCTCATCGAATTGGATTTGATAGAAATGCAATGGCTTTTCTTTTCACCTCAAAGGTGCCGTATCAATTAAAATTCCATGAAGCAAAAAGAAATCTTGAATTAGCTTATGCACTTGGATCTCAGAAGGAAGATTATCCTTTAAGAATATATATTTCTAACAAGGATAGAGAAATTTCACGAGATTTTATCTCTAAAAACGGTGTATTGCCAGGTGATCCATTGATAGGCATAAATCCATGCTCTGTTTGGCCTACCAAACGATGGATCCCAGAAAGATTTGCCCAGGTAAGTGATGCCTTGGCAAATGAATTTAAGGCAAGGATAATACTTGTAGGTGGACGGGAAGATGGCTGGCTGGTAGAAAAGATTGCCTTGCCCATGAAGACCCGACCTATTCTTGCTGCAGGCAGGCTTACCTTAAAGCAGTTGGCAGGGGTAATGGAACGGTGTCAATTATTTATCACAAACGATTCTGGTCCGCTTCATATAGCTATGGCCATGAAAACTCCAACCGTAGCCATATTTGGTCCAACTACAATTAACCTCGGATTTGGTCCCTATGGTGAATCATTTCGGGTAGTAGAGAAGGCAGGGTTGAGTTGTCGTCCATGTGGCAAGCATGGTGGACAAAAGTGTCCCCTGAAAAGCTTTAATTGTATGAAAGAGATAACCTCAGATGATGTGATGGCAGCAGCAAGAGAATTGATTCAAGGTAGCTGCAGAGCTTGTCCCTGCTAATAAGCGACCACAAGGGTCGCAGCTACAAGAAACTGACACGCAATAGATGAACCAATGTAGCTGCAGGGCTTGTCCCTGCTAATAAGCAACCGCAAGGGTCACAGCTACAAGAAACTGACACGCAACAGATGAACACCGATGTAGCTGCAGGGCTTGTCCCTGCTAAAATATGCCAGAGGCGACCACAAGAGGGAGCCCCTCTGGCTAATCTGTGAAATCTGTGGCTATATTCCCTTATTTTGGATATAAATAGTCTGGAGTTTGACTGCATGACTACAAGACTAAATCATCCCCCAGCCTCTTCCAGAGATTTCACTGGATATGTGGTTGGTGAGAAAAATGCCTTCAGCTTTTCCTCAACTATTCTTGGGTTATCTCCAGCCTGAATGGCTAAAACACCAGTCATAATCAAATCCCGTACAAATGCCTCTTCATGGTCAAGGAACTTTAGCTTACCAGCAACCGGGATCAACACTAGATTAGCTATGGCTACACCGTAGAATGAAGCAACGAAGGCGATAGCCAGAGAGTGGATTGTTGTCATCATGTCTCCGCCGCCCATCTTGCTAAGTGCACCGGTTAATCCCATGATAGCCCCAAGGATTCCCATTGTTGGAGCCATACCACCTGCACACATAAACCATTCCTCACCAAATTTGTGTCTTGCCCGCATACTTGCAGTGTCTATATCAAGTACTGATTCGATTAACTCAGGGTCAACCCCATCAACCACTAACTGGATGCCCTTTTTCAAAAAACGGTCATGTATTCCTTCAATATCTCCCTCTAAAGCCAACAATCCTTCTCTTCGTGCCTTCTGGGCAAAGTTTAATATGGTCGTAATCAGCTCCCCTTCATCATGTGCTTTATTAAAAACTGCCATCTTAAACCAATTGCCGGTTCTTAGATTATGTTTCATGTCAAATGTAGCCATTGTTGATAAAAATGTTCCTGCACCAATCATCACTGTTGCGGGTATATTAAAATACCCTGAACCTACTATCCCGGCCTCTTCTAACATTATGGCTGCAACCATGGCTATTGACGCCCCAACACAACCACCAACTGTACAAATATCCATTATCAACCTCCGGTCTTATCAAATTAAAAATTATGAATTATGAATTAAAAATTAAGGATTAAAGATTGTAACTATTCAGATATTTTCAGGAGTCAGAATTCTGAATTCTGACTCCTGCACTCTGTATTCTTGCTGCCTGAATGGTTGTAAAAATTATTATTCCCCTTTCTTTCCTCATTTTTAATTCATAATTCATAATTTTTAATTTTCAATTATATTCCCGCCACAATATTAATCAACTTGCCCGGAACAATAATCACCTTTCTTACTTCTTGTCCCAGCAATCTATCAGATACAACTTTGAGTGCTTCAGCCTTAACAACATCTTCCGTGCTTCCGGTTGGCACAGAGATTTTATCCCTTACCTTCCCATTTATCTGAATAACAATAACCACACTATCCTCATGAAGTGCTTCGGGAAGATATGTTGGCCATGGCTCATCAAGTATGCTTGTAGAATTCCCCAAAACCTGCCACAATTCCTCACAGATATGAGGGGCAAATGGAGAAAGCAGAAGGATCAGATTTCTCAACGCCTCATGCAAAACTGCCGAATCATTTTCATTATACTGATAAATCTCATTTACCAATTCCATGCAGGCAGCAATGACAGTATTAAAATGAAAGACCTCGATATCATCGGTAGCTTTTTTTATAGTACGATGGGTAAAGGATCGTAATGCTCGTGCTGCAGGGGTTGAGGGCTTATCAGGGCAGACACATAGGTCTGCCCCTACTCTGCCGACTGCCAACTGCTTATCAGGGCAGACACACCTCGAATCTCGAATCTCGAATTGCGAATTGCGAATCTGAAGAAATTCTGCCAACTGCTTATCAGGGCAGACACATAGGTCTGCCCCTACACGCATATCCCTTATTCGAGGGGCGTGCTGATGAACAATCCTCCACACTCGATTCAGGAATCGCCATGCACCTTCTACCCCTTGTTCAGACCATTCCAGATCCTTTTCCGGTGGGGCAGCAAACAGGATAAATATCCGTACAGTATCAGCCCCATATTTATTAACAATATCATCCGGGTCAACCACATTCCCTTTGGATTTAGACATCTTGGCTCCATCCTTGATGACCATCCCCTGGGTAAGAAGGTTGGCAAACGGCTCTTGATGATTAATCAAGCCAATATCTGCCATAACCTTAATAAAGAAACGAGAATACAAAAGATGCAGGATGGCATGTTCTATGCCGCCGATATATTGGTCAACAGGCAGAAAGTGATCTGCGAGATTTATATCCACTGGTTGAGAGTCATCGTGAGGAGAGGTATATCGTGCAAAATACCATGATGAATCAACAAATGTATCCATGGTATCTGTTTCTCTTCTGGCATCTCCTCCACAGGCAGGACATTTTGTATTAGTAAATTCAGGAGACGAGGCAAGGTTTTTTCCGCCAGAGATATCCAATCCCTTTGGCAGTCTTACCGGCAATTCGTCCTCTTTTACCGGGACTATTCCGCAACTCTCACAATAAATCATGGGTATTGGTGTCCCCCAATACCTTTGCCTTGAAACCAACCAGTCTCTCAAGCGATAGTTAACCTTTTTTCTGCCTATGCCTTGTTTCTCCATCCATTCAGTAATTGCCTCTTTTGCCTCAACATTGTCCATGCCATCAAATGCCCCGGAGTTTAACATTATCCCTTGCTCTTCATAGGCATTCAATAATTGATAGTTGATAGTTGATAGTTGATAGTTAGATGATTGAGCTTGCTCGAGTTCGGGCTGAATCACCACTCTCATTGGCAGACCATATTTCTTGGAAAACTCAAAATCCCGCTGGTCATGAGCAGGGACAGCCATAATTGCTCCGGTTCCATATTCCGCTAAACAATAGTTTGCAATCCAGACAGGGACATGTTCTCCATTAACAGGATTTACAACAAATGCACCAGTAAAGATGCCTTTTTTCTCAACCTCTTCATCCAAAGCCACCCTGACCTTACACTGCTCTACAAACTGTCTGATTTGTTCCTTTTTCTCAGCATCCTTGATCAATTCATCAACTATTGAGTGTTGTGGGGCAAGCACAATATAGGTTGCCCCAAATATCGTATCAGCCCTGGTGGTAAATACCTTTATTATTTTATTCTCATCACTTGCCAGCCTGAAGTCTATCTCACACCCATAACTCCTGCCTATCCAATTTTTCTGCATACTTAATACCTTGTCAGGCCAATTCCCCAACAAGGAATGATCGTTGAGCAGTCTGTCAGCATAGGCTGTAATCCTGAAAAACCACTGGGAAAGCTTTTTTGTTCCAGCAGGTGTACCGCATCGCCAGCAGCAGCCGCCATCTACCTGTTCATTTGCCAGAACAGTCTGGCATTTATCACACCAGTTGACATCTGCCTCTTGCTTATAAGCAAGACCTTTTTCATAAAATTTCAAAAAAAGCCATTGATTCCATTTATAATAATCCTCATTGCATGTAGCCAGTTCCCTGTCCCAATCATAAGAAAATCCCATGCGTTTTAGCTGGGATTTCATATAAATAATATTGCTTTTGGTCCACTCATCAGGATGAACATTCTTAGAAATAGCCGCATTTTCAGCAGGCAATCCAAAGGCATCCCAACCCATAGGATGCAAAACACTTACCCCATGCATCATCTTGTATCTGGCAATAACATCACCAATGGTATAATTTCGGACATGCCCCATGTGTATCCTGCCTGACGGATATGGAAACATTTCCAAACAATAATATTTGGGTTTATCTGTTGAGGTTGTTGTCTCAAACCTTTTGTCGCGATCCCATCTTGTCTGCCATTTATTTTCTATCTCTGAAAAATTATACTTATCCACTTTTTTCCTCATATTTACCATTACATAAACAAACCACGGAGGAACAGCATATCCGTCTCTCCGTGGTTATAACGGTTCGAATCTATAATTGGGCAGGCTATTACACACATTGCCATATGTAGAAGTAGGGGTTGCTTCAGAATCAACTCTCTGCTATGCTGCTGCTCGACAGGCTGTTAAATTCCTCATTCAAGGTTTGATCCTGATCCTTCTTTTTAGCTTATCTGCTGTTGGCGTATTAGACATCTTGCGTGGCGGGAATGACACCCATTTTTTATCCAATTTAGATTGACGCTGTTTGATATCTTCAAAAATAACATCAATATCATGATTGTGTTTACTCGCATACTGCTCACGAAGTTCCCTTGTTTCTTCTACGATAGGATCTTTCCACATTGATTTAATCCTCCATTAACTCTTGAGTCGTGCAAATTATAGGCGGTTCAACGCCTTGTTGACGACAGATTTCTTCTATTTTTGGCCTCATGACGGCATTTGCAATATGCGTACAATTCCATGTGAGTAAATATTCAACACCGTTCACGGCAGCCACAGCAATATGCAAGGCATCAACTTCGGCTTTTGTTGGAATTGGTCCCTCGGAAATTAAAGCTTTGGCAAGAACCCTTACCTCATCGGTAGTTAAAAGCTCTGGTATTTCTGCAATTACTTCGAGTCGTTTCTTGGCTGCTTCTGGGTTGCCAAGGCTCGCTTCAGCGATGACAAACTCCGAGATAAATAATTCAAAACTGGATCGACGAGTTTCCCACCATTCGACAGGCTGTTACGGAACTGAAAATCAGCGGCAACACCATACCATATATAGTGCATAGTGATACGATTAGCACAACATGCTGTATGCTTCTCGTGCCGAATTCTCATTCCGTAACGGCCTGTCGATAGTTATGTTCTGGTTTGCGATCACTCGGATATCATTGCTGGGGTGTGCGGTCAGGTAGCTGAGAATTGATGTTTCCATGTAAACCTTTGGCTTCATATCTTTCTCCAATATTGATTTTAACGCTGATATAACGCTAATGTCAGTGACGCCCCCCCTCTTACACTCTCTTGTAATTCTAACAAGGCAACAATGACGCAGGTATACATAATAATATTTGAGAAAAACGACAAAGCCAACGCAGTTAATATTTGAATGCGACTTGGTTATGATGCATTAATATTATATAACTGCAACATCCCACCGCACAATCACAGCACTCTGACTTTCTGTGGTTGCAGGGACAAGTTTGAAACCCGCCCCTGCAAGCCTTGAAGCGTGAATTCAATTATCTCTTAGAATACTGGAAACGACGCCTTCTGCCATAAAGACCATATTTCTTTCGTTCATGTTCTCGCGGATCCCTGGTCAAAAATCCACCCCTGCGTAATACAGGCTTAAATTCTAAATTGGACTCTAATAATGCTCTGGCAATTCCATGACGAATAGCACCAACCTGTCCTATCTTTCCTCCACCGCCTACCTTGATAAGCACATCATATTTGCCAATGGTTGAGGTAGCAACTAATGGTTGCTGAACAACAGGTAATTGGGTATCCATCAAACCGCCCAGATATTCACCTATTTCCAGATCATTAATTATTATTTTTCCAGTTCCTGCAACTAATCTTACTCTGGCAATTGCTCTTTTTCGACGACCTGTTCCATAATATTGATTTCCTACCACCCTAACAATCCTCCTTTACAGCTTCAACTTTAATGGTTCTGGTTTTTGGGCTTCATGGGGATGCTCGCCCCCGGCATAAACCTTTAATTTTCTGAACATTGCCCGACCAAGAACAGTATCAGGAATCATTCTTTTTACTGCAAGCGTAATTACTTTTTCAGCATCAGTTGCCAAGAGTTTATCGTAACGGGTAGACTTTAATCCGCCCAGATACCCGGTGTGCCGATAATAAAACTTTTGCTGCTTTTTCTTACCTGTGAGCAGTATTCTACCTGCATTAATAACGATTACTGAATCACCGGTATCAACATGTGGAGTAAACAAAGGATTATTTTTCCCCCTAAGAATCTTTGCTACACAGCTTGCTAATCTTCCTAATGCAAGATTTGTAGCATCAACCAGGTACCATTTCCCTTGTACCTCACCTGTCTTTGCCATATATGTCTTCATCTTTCCTCCTTTAAGATAATCATCTTTGAATTTATAATAATAACATAATTTAACTTTTGTGTCAAGGAAATTATCACAAAAATGGTTAAAATTTATAAATATCATTGACAATTAGTAGAATTCTGGTATAATATGGTAGGGGCAGACCTATGTGTCTGCCCTGATAAGCAGGAGTCAGGAGTCAGAATTCAGAATTCAGAATTCAGAGAAGACAGGAGACATGTAGGGGCAGACCTATGTGTCTGCCCTGATAAGCAATCAGCAGGATTTCTTCAGATTCGCAATTCGAGATTCGAGATTCGAGGTGTGTCTGCCCTGATAAGCTATCGGACATATAATCATGAAAAAACATTTAAGAGCCTCTATTCTATCTATACGAAATACATTAAGTCCTGAGGAAAGATGCCTGAAGAGTGAATTGATTGCAAAAAGGCTCTTTGATCTTGAGGAATTTCACAAATCATCAAACATCTTGTTTTATGTTGCTGCCAGAAGTGAGGTGCAAACAGAGGGTATGATCAGGCAGGCTATCAAACAGGGCAAAAGGGTTCTGGTGCCTGTTACTGATACTGAAAATAAAAGGCTGTTTGCTTCAGAGCTGCATGATTTTGATATTGAGCTTGCTCCGGGAGCATACGGTATCATGGAACCTATAGAAATTTACCAAAGATTTGTTGCACTTGATGAGGTAGAGATGATCATTGTTCCGGGGGCAGCCTTTGACCTGCAAGGCTACAGAATAGGGTATGGCGGTGGATATTACGATCGGATGATTGAATCAATCGTAGGGGAGGGTTCTAAACCCGCCCTGAATGTATGCCTTGTTGGCGTATGCTTTGAGTGTCAACTCATAGATGCTGTTCCGATTGAAAGGCATGATATGGCTGTGGGAATGATTATTACTGAGGAAAGGATAATAAGAATTAAAGGAGTTGCATAATGGAGCAAAAATTAGTAATCGGGATTGATATTGGGGGAACAAAGATAGATGCCGGCATAATAGATTCTTCTGGTAAGATACTTAAGAAAACACGCATTTACACCAAGGCTCATGAAGGCTTGGATGCAGTTGTGCAGAGGATATATGATGCAATTGAATTGGTAGCAGCAGACAGCAAAGCCTCTATCCGTGGAATTGGGATTGGGGCGCCAGGACAGGTGGATGTTAAGAATGGTATTGTTATCTTTGCCCCGAACATGGGGTGGAAAGATGTAGAGCTAAGACGGCTTATCCATGAAAGATACAAACTGCCTGTAGAGATAGAAAATGATGCCAATTGTGGGGCATTGGCTGAGGCTAAGTTTGGGGCAGGCTCAGGGGCAAACAGTCTTATCTGGATAACCGTTGGTACCGGGATTGGCGGCGGGATAATTATTAGTGGTAAGTTGATGCAGGGAGCTGGTTTTGCTGGTGGTGAAATAGGGCATATGACCATAAAGGAAAAAGGACCGGTATGTGGTTGTGGAAATAAGGGATGTCTGGAAGCATTAGCTGCCGGACCAGCAATTATTCATCAAATAAGGGACAAAATTATTGCTGGAACACAAACATCTATCCTGAAGATAGTAGATGATGATCTAAATAAGATTACAGTAGAAATTGCAGCTAAGGCAGCTGATATGGGTGATAATCTTAGCCATAAGGAATTGAACAGAGCAGGCAAATATCTTGGCATAGGCGTAGCAAACCTTGCCAATATCCTTAATCCAGAGGTAATTATCCTGGGTGGTGGTGTCATGGAAGTAGCAGGACATCATCTCTTGAAAATAATAAAGAATACTGTTCAAAACAGGGCACTTTCACAGGCAAGGGCTAACCTGAGGATAGAATTAGCCAGACTTGGAAATGATGCAGGATTGATAGGGGCAAGCCTTTTGATTTAGAAACCAGTTGACAGGCTGTAATCCCTCAGTGAGTTGACATGAGAAACACTGCTGCCTGCCTCAAACAGTTTCCAGACCTGTCTTGCGTGCCTGCCTGAACGAGAACGCTCGCAGTCAGGCAACGCACAGACAGGCAGGGACAAGAGAAAAACACCTTTCTGTCTACCCCCGATAGGACGCGGCAGGCAGGTGTCTGACTGACTGTGAGCAGTATCATTCAAGCAGGTTACGCAGACAAGTGGCATTACTTAGCAGTAGTTGTACCAGTTACTGATTGTGTAGCTGTTCCTGTTGTAGTTTCAGTACCCTCGGTTGTTTGTTCCACCTTTGTGGCTGACTTTCCCTGAAAGATAGCCTTAATCTGCGGTCCGAGAGCAACAAATATAGCGACAATTATAACCGCAATCAAGCCAATAATTAAGCCATATTCAACCAGACCCTGACCCCGTTCATGCTTATTATGACATTCCATCAATTTTACCTCCATATTGAATATTTTTTTCATGTAAGCACTTATGATGCAGCAACCATAAAATTTGTGCCTTTACAAGAAAACAGGATAACATATTTTTCCATGTTTGTCAAGTTGTAATTTTGAGAGTGCTAATTTTCCTCTTGACATTTAATATCTTATATGCTACACTCGAATCATGTTTTTATAACAAGAAAAACTTACACTCGATGTTCAAGTTTTTTAACCTGTGCAGAAATCGGATACCCACAAGAAGGGAGCACCCATAGTATCCTGTAACTGCAATTATTTATGAACACACTTGTAGCTGCGACCCTTGTGGTCGATTATTAGGCAGGGACAAGCCCTGCAGCTACGATGTGATCGATTGTTGTGTGCGGGAATCTTTGTAGCCTGTGCGGTTGTTGATAATTGCATCAAGCCTTGTTAGTCAGCAGCTATTACAACGAGAAGAGGCAGCACCTCTGGCAGAGAAAGAACCACAAAGGGTGTAAATATTGGTGGTGTCCTTAAAATCTCCCTATCTCCCT
>JAHIZN010000198.1 GCA_018814245.1 bacterium | reverse complement strand
TAATCGTCAATTATCTTCCCTATAGATTACACCCTTTGTGGTTCTTTCTTCTTTCGTTACAAAGGGTTGCCCATTTGAGGCAAAAAAGAGCCAATCTTTTATACTTAAATTTGACTTACCCACATGATTCGTTAAGGAACCATTGAGCAATTATTTCTCATTTGTAATTACTCCTGTTTCGCTGCAATATTTTCCTCTTTCTCCTTCTCTTCCCTCATTTTTAATTTTTAATTCATAATTTTTAATTGTTTATCATGCACCACAACAGATTTTTTGTCCCTTCATCTCAAATCACATCCCACATCATAATTACTGACACCGAGAATCTTCATCATATCAAAGTAATTCGATTAGGAATAAATGATGAGATCATCGTTCTGGATGGCAAGGGTAATGAGTACTGTGCCAGAATAAGTAGTATATCCAAAGAGCAGCTAATTGCCAAGATTGTCGATAAAAAAGTACACCCCTCCCCTACCCTGCAAATAACCATTGTTCAATCCATACCAAAGCTGGATAAGGTTAATTTTATTGTTGAAAAATGTACTGAGATGGGTGTCTCCATGATCGTGCTGGTTGAAACTAATCGATCTGTCAAAAAGCAGATAAACCTATCACGATTAGAAAAAATAGCCATGTCAGCCAGCAGTCAGTCAGGAAGGATATTTTTGCCAATGATTAAAGAGGCACGGTTCTGTGATGCCTTAACCATGGTCAGTCAAGAGGTAGCACCTCTGGCGGAGGGAGTCCCTCTGGCAGAGGGATCCCCTCTAACAAATGTTCTCAAACTCATGCTCTGGGAAAATGCTGAAAAAGGAATAGGTGAAATTTTACGACCTGCAATGGGAACAATTTCTCACGCGGAGACGCGGAGGACGCGGAGAGAAGAAGCAATTGAGACAATCGCAAGTGACAGGGATGCTGCCCCTGCCAGAGGGGCTCCCTCTATTGTCCCTGCAAGGGTAGTGCTGTTTGTGGGTCCAGAGGGTGGATTCAGCCGGGAAGAGGCAGACGAGGCAGCAAGAAAAGGCGTTATCCCTGTTTCGTTGGGAAATCAAATCCTTCGCACAGAGACAGCCGGTCTTGTAGGGCTAACCATTGTTGCCTATGAGATGGGATTGATGGGAAGATTGTAGGGGCAGACCTGTGTGTCTGCCCTTTCGATTTTTGTAGCATTGCAACACTGGGCAGACACATAGGTCTGCCCCTACATGGGATTATTCTGAATTCTGACTCCTGATCATATGTGGCTTTATCCCTCGTCTATTAATAAAATAATTGCTTCCGGGGAAAGACTTGGCATATTGCTTCATCTCGCTGGCAATCTGGCTTATTTGGGCATAATGAGTAATTTTTTCATATTCAGTAGTTACAACACCAATGGAAATAGTCATTAAGGGAAATTCTCTTTGTGCCCCCTGTCGATCAAGGCTAAAGATATACCCCCTTTCCCTATCCTCTTTGGAATACATCTCAAGGATGCTTATTTCAAATCTCTTTATTATCTCCGAACAAACAGCATCCACCATCTCGATAGAGGTAATCAGAACAAAATCATCACCGCCAATATGCCCGAGGAAATTATTAACAATACCTGTCTGATTTATTGCCTCAACAATTACCTTAGCCGTAAGACAGATAATCCTATCCCCTTGTTCAAACCCATAATGATCATTAAAGACCTTAAAATTGTCCATGTCAATGTAACAAAGGGCAAATGTATCATTTTTTGACAAACGATCCTCTATTTCTTTCTGAATAGAATTATTTCCAGGCAGCATAGTCAGTGGATTAGCATCAAGTCCAAAATAGGTGCGTTGAATAAGCGACCGTATCTTGGCTAATAGCCTTTCAGGTCTAATCGTTTTAATCACATAATCATCTGCACCAAAATCCAATGCCTGTAGCTCAACATCCATTGCATCCATTCCAGTAAACATTATCACCGGAATATGCCGCCAAACAATATTCTGCCTTATCTTCTCGCAAATCTGACACCCATTCATATCTGGAAGCATTAGATCAAGAATGATCAAATGAGGACTTTTTTCATGAATAAGTATCAAAGCATCATTCCCATTTTTTGCTGTAATGGTTTCATATCCTGCATTTTCTAATAAATCACTCAAACTCATCAGAATACCCATTTCATCATCTACAATGAGAATAGATTGTTTGTTCATAATTTAATGTTCTCCATATAGTTTATTCACATGATGAAAATTTGGTGGTGTGTGAATCAGGCTAAATATTAGTTGTGTGGACAACCAGAGGCAGGGACAAGCCCTGCCGCTACATCTTTTTGTGTTGCCAACCAGAGGCAGGGACAAGGGGGGTGTAGCACCCCTATCACCCTGCAGCTACATCTCTTTTTGTGGCTGCGACCCTTGTGGTCGCTTATTAGGGCAGGGACAAGCCCTGCAGCTACATCTTTTTGTGTTGCCAACCAGAGGCAGGGACAAGCCCTGCAGCTACATTTCTTTTTGTAGCTGCGACCTGCCAGGGGTACTACCCCCTTGTGGTCGCTTATTAGCTTATAAATGAGGAATGTTTTCCCTATCCACCAAAAAAAAGTTAGCTATTTACAGACACTACAGAAAATTGCAACAATATACATCAAACATAACCATATACAACTATAAGTATAACATATTTTTTCGGAATGTCAATAAAAGAATTCGACAGGCTGTCACAGAATATGTCTTTTTGTCATTTCGAGGGAATCGGAGGAATCTTAACCTTTTGAAAAAATCAATGAGTTGAGATTTTTCACATTTCTTTCAAGATTAAAAATGTAAGCAGAATACGAACAGTAACGAGGGAGTGTCGTGTCAAATCTCAAGTGTTGGATATTTAGGATGTAGGGACAAACCTGCCACCTGACTGTGTGCTGTTGTAGGGGCAATTCATGAATTGCCCCTACTGTCAGACACCTGCCTACCGCCTCAGCGGGGCATTATCCTTACCCACATCTTTGGGGGACAGAATTCTGAAGGAAAATGTTG
>JAHIZN010000197.1 GCA_018814245.1 bacterium | reverse complement strand
CTATAAATCCCATTATCTCTCTCTCAATATCCCCATATTTCCTGCGAAAACTATCATAGCAGGTGTTTTCATTCTGACTTCTGAATTCTGTATTCTTGCTGCCTAAGTAGCTACAAATGTGCTTAAAATAACAATAGCTGAGTAGTTACCAGATTCTTTTATTCTGACTCCTGACTTCTGTATTCTGGACTCCCAAATAAATTATTCCTCTTCAGGTATCTCCAATGAATTTATTACACTTAAGACATGTGCCCCAGTCTCTATGGATGAATCAAGCTTAAACCCTATTTCCGGAGTATATCTCATCTTTATTCTTTTTCCCAGCTCAGTTCTGATAAACCCTGTTGCGTGAGTTAACCCTTCCATCCCTTCTTTTTTATCGCTATTATAAAAACTTACGAAAATTGTTGCATGATGCAGGTCATGAGCAACCTTTACCTCAGTAACAGTAATAAAACCAATCCGAGGATCATTAAGATGATTAAGTATAATATCACTTACCTCTTCTTTTATCAGGGCATTCAATCTATCACATCTTTCATAGGCAAAATGTTTTGTTTTCATTTCATCACCTGCTCAGAATTGCGAATTGCGAATCGTGAATTGCGAATTTGGAGAAAGGAAACAGATTCGCAATTCACGATTCATAAATTTCACCATATTTCGATCCCATGACTCACCATTTCTGCCTCAGTTATTTCATTTTCAACCATATTGATAATTTGTGAAAGCACCTGATTTGCATATCTTGTATCGTTACTAACACAGGCTATGCCTACCAATGCCCTTCCCCATAGCTCATGGAGATCTATCTCAGCTGCAGAAACATTAAACTTATTGCTGACTCGGGCAATGATACTCTTCAGCACCCTTCGTTTATCCTTCAATGAATGACTTTGGGGTATATAAAATTCTATAGCAGCTGTTCCAATAATCATAATAATGTAAGTGTTAAGGTAACACAGGCTTCCAACCGTATGCAGGCAATCTGATTACCCTATCATAATTTATAGTGTTTGCTGCCTGAATTCTGACTCCCTAAATAGAATATCTACGACAACTTTATTATTAATTTTGACATTTTATTTCTTCACTATCCCCCATTTGGATATAGGAGCATTCTGTTTTAATGCCCAATGCTTCATAGATCTGTTTTTTGCTAACTATCAAAAAGAAATATGTCCCGATAATCAGAGATAAAGAAACACCAAATGTTTCTTTATTCAGCCAACCATTCAACTTTATTGAATTAATGTAATAACATACAACATTAGATGAAGCTATTAGTAAAATAGCCCAGAAAATAATGTCTACAAAAAACAATATAGCTGTCTTTAATACTAAAGTTATATTTCGTTTTACCTTTATTGGAGAACGAGCTTGTGGCATTTTAAGCACTCTCCCAATTCAAGGGCTGCCCACAATTTGGGCACTGGCATATTTTGATTTTGTTATCTACAGGATAATTGCATCTCGGACATTTATAATAAAATTTTTCCTTAAATAATTTTTTCAGCACATTCCATAATAGAAAAAAGCTTCCCGTTGTTATCAAAAAATCTTTTGTATCTTTGTTCATTTTTAAGCACCTATTTTTAGTAACTGCTCACTGAATACCTGAAGTTATAGCGTTTGTTTCACCTTTTCCAAGATATAGGCTTCAATAATATCATTTGTCTTGATATCATTTATACCCTCTAATCCTATGCCGCATTCAAATCCTGCAACAACCTCTGTAACATCGTCCTTAAATCTACGGAGGGATATTACCTTTGCTTCAGATATAACATTGCCATCGCGTTTTAATCGAACGATTGCATTTCGTTGAATCTTCCCCTCTTTAATAAAAGAGCCGGCAGCTACTCCAATCTTGGATGCCTTAAATACATCCCGAATTTCAGCTACACCAATAATTACCTCTTTATATTTTACTTCTAACAGCCCGGCCAATGCTTCAGTCAATTCTTCAATAAGTTGATAGATAATAGTATACATTCTCACATCTATCTCTTTTTCTTCAGCTAATCTTTTTGTTCCTGTATCTGCTCCAACATGAAATCCAATAATTATAGCATTAGAGGCATCAGCAAGCATAACATCAGACTCATTAATATCTCCGATTCCCTTATGAATAACCTTTATCTTTACCTTTTCCGTTCCTATCTTTCCTAATAAATCGCACATAACCTCCAGAGAACCGGTAACATCTGCCTTAAGTATAACATTTAACTCTTTTATTATTCCCTGTTGAATCTGAGAATACAATTCATCTAAGGTTATTCTGACAAGTGGTTGTTTTTCAAACGATAAAACATCTTTTCTTTGAATAGCTATTTGTTTAGCCTCTTTTTCATCAGAGACAACCTTGAACAGATCCCCTGCTACAGGAACCCCGGAAAAGCCCAATACCTCTACAGGTGTGGATGGCGTAGCCTTCTTCATCCTGACACCCTTGTCATCAAACATTGCCCTGACCTTACCCCAAGACAATCCAGCCACAAAAGCATCCCCTATCCGTAGTGTTCCCTTTTGCACCAAAACCGTAGCTACAGGCCCTCTGCCCTTATCCAATCGGGCTTCTATGACAGTTCCTGTTGCAGTACAATCATATGAAGCCCTTAATTCAAGCATCTCTGCCTCTAATAAAAGCATCTCTAAAAGGTGCTCTAATCCTATTCGTTTTTTAGCCGAGACCTCAACAAAAATAGTTTTTCCACCCCATTCCTCAGGTTGGAGTCCATAATCAGACAATTGGGCTTTAATCTTATCTGAATTTGCATCCGGCAGGTCTATTTTATTTACAGCTACCAGAATAGGTACCCCGGCAGCTTTTGCATGGTCTATGGCTTCCTCTGTTTGAGGCATTACACCGTCATCTGCTGCAACAACTAAAACAACAATATCTGTTACCTGTGCCCCACGGGATCTCATGGCAGTAAATGCCTGATGCCCTGGCGTATCAAGGAATGCTACTTCACCCTTGGGAAGGTGTACCTTATATGCTCCAATATGCTGAGTAATCCCACCAGATTCTCCATCCACAACATTAGTTTCCCTGATAGCGTCAAGGAGTTTTGTTTTGCCATGATCAACATGCCCCATAATCGTAACTACTGGTGGACGGAGCTTTTGTCCTAATTTATTATCATCCTCTTCTTCAATTTCAAGAACAGGTGCCTTTACATCTATTTGAACCTTATAAATATTCTCAACTATCTGAATAATATTTGGGGTAATGGATTGATTTATTGTTGTTACCCTTATCCCTTTTTTCATCAGGTATGAAATTAGCTCATTAGCCTTAATACCAAGCGATTCAGCAAGAATACCTATGGTACTTGAGGGTGAGATAGCTACAATCCTTTCTTGAGTCAGAGACATCTCATGGATTGATACAGGAGGTAGCACCTCTGGCAGTAGAATAATTTCTTCTTCCTTCTCCTCTTTTGCTGGAGAAGAAAGCAATTCTATGACATGAGCAGCCGTCTCTTTATCTATTGCATTAAGCCCACTCTTGACTTCCACACCAAACCCTTTAAGCTCTGCAATCAGATCCTTAATCTCCATATCTAATCTTTTGGCTAATTCATGCACCCTCATACTCATACCATCTAACCCCTTTTTTGAATCGCGAATCGCAAATTGCGAATTGCGAATCTGTTCTATCTTTTCAAATTCGAGATTCGCAATTCCCGATTCGCAATCCCTACTCGCTATTAATCTGATGAATAGTGTTATATATTTTCTCTGCCGATACCTTTCCAATACCGGGAAGTTTTCTTAACTCATTTACAGACATATCGTTAATTTGTTCAATACTGTATATCCCAGCTTCCTGCAATTTTTTTGCAATTTTTTTGTCCAATCCGACCATACCGATTACAGTAATTTCCTGAGCTTTTTCAACTGCAATTTCTGTCTCAACAGTTTGAGGGATAGCACCATCATCCGCAGGCATTACATCCTCGCTTACTTCAACTGCCAAAGAAGTATCATCTATAAGTTTCTCGAGTACTGTCTCAGTTTCCTGTATTATCACTTCCGGCTTCTTAAATAGTTCTTCTTCAGCCTGTTTTCTGGCTGCTGCATCCCTTTCCTTGTTCATCTCAGATTCGCTTCTGATATCAATCCTCCATCCTGTAAGCTTAGCTGCCAGACGGACATTTTGCCCCTCTTTTCCAATAGCAAGAGAAAGTTGGGCATCAGGAACAACCGCCAGAGCAGACTTTATTTTTACATTTGCTGTGACAGAGATTATCTTTGCAGGAGAAAGGGCATTTTTTATAAACACCTGTGGGTCATCATCATATAAAGCAATATCGATTCGTTCGCCACTTAATTCGCTAATCACAGCCTGAACACGCATACCCTTCATACCAACACAGGCACCTACCGGATCAACATTAGCGTCCTTTGAACAAACTGCTATCTTTGAACGAGCACCTGGTTCCCTTGAGACTCCCTTTACCTCTACAATCCCTTCATATATCTCCGGCACCTCTAATTCAAACAACTTTTTCACAAATTCAGGATGTGTTCGGGAAAGGATAATTTGGGGACCCTTTGTAGCTTGTTTTACATCTAAGATATAGGTTTTTATCCTGTCTCCTATTCGATACTTTTCCTTTACTATTTGTTCATTAATTGGAAGTGTAGCCTCTATTTTACTAAGATCAACAAGAATGTTTTGTACTGTTACCCGTTGGACAATCCCTGTGATAATTTCTCCAATCCTCTCCCTGAAATTCTTATATACTATCTCTCTTTCTGCCTCCCGAATCCTTTGGGTAATCACCTGTTTAGTCGTTTGAGCAGCAATTCTGCCAAAATCAAGGGGGGTAATCTCCATACCTATTACATCACCAATCTGACAATCATGCTTATGTTTTATCGCTTCAGATAATAATATCTCTTGCTTGGAATCAGAGATTTTTTCTGTTACCTGTTTTTTTGCAATAATCTTAAACCCATCTTTGTTGTCAAACTCTACAGAGATATTTCTTTGTTGACCATCAAAATTTTTTCTGTATGCAGAAAGAAGGGCATCTTTCATTGCCTCAATCAACACATCTTTTTTAATACCCTTAGCTTTTTCAATCTGACTTAGTGCCTCAAAAAAATCCGGGCTCATACGCAACCTCCATGATTATTAACAAAAAGAATGAATAAATCACCTATTCTTCTTTCATAACACACACTATAACATACAATCGATTAAAATGCAAGATTTTTTTATGGAAAAACATTTGGGGCTGCAATGGGAAGGTGATCGGGCGATCGGTTATCAGGTGATAGATGATCGGTATTGCAAGAGAAATTGTTTCTCTTACCTGTCACCTGATTACCTCTTACCGATTACCGTTCACCTATCACCGCCGCCACCCTTTTCTCCTACAAACCAACCGCTCTTTCGCTTAAAAAGCAGGTTAAAAGTAGTCAGACTGCCATAGATACGGGTAATATACTGCTGCATCTCAATCTTTTCTTCATTATCAAGCTTTGAGTGAGCATTTATCTTTTGCTCCAGCACCCTTAATCGATCACGAATCATAATTATCTTATGAAAGAATGCCTCCAGAGGGATCCTTTTTTCTGCAAGGCTATCGTTTTTTGGCTTAATAATCATCTCTCCCTCAGTCCATCTCTCTCCAAGCTCCATCTCTGAATCCCGCAACGCATATCCTTCCTCCAATAATGCCTGTTTGACCGCCTTTTTTATCAATTCATAATCAATTGTACTATTCTCGCTCATTGTGCACCTCCTAAAAAGGAAAAAGTAATCGTTCAGGCTATAACATTAAAAGTGTAAGAAGGGGGATATGGAGATATGACATGAGATATGGGGATAATAATATAATCAATGCCTTAAAATCGAAGGGAAGATTACAGGGTTATCATTCCTAAGGGGATAAGTT
>JAHIZN010000196.1 GCA_018814245.1 bacterium | reverse complement strand
TAATCGTCAATTATCTTCCCTATAGATTACACCCTTTGTGGTTCTTTCTTCTTTCGTTACAAAGGGTTGCCCATTTGAGGCAAAAAAGAGCCAATCTTTTATACTTAAATTTGACTTACCCACATGATTCGTTAAGGAACCGATCAATTGAGGGGAAAACAATTGTAGTTCAGCACCCTGAAGGGGTAGGGATAGTAATTCAACTGGCAGCACCTCTGGCAATTGATGTGGATATTGTTGATACAGGGGATATCCCTGATGGAGGGTGGATAGCTCCATGCTATGGCTTTTTGGTTCGTGCTCCGATTATAAGGTATCAGGGGATGGTAAAATTACCGTGTGAAATAACTACTATTATTTACCCATTCAAGGGGAATGTGCCTCCAAACATTGATTCAAATTTGATAGAAGAAGGCATTTGGCAACTACTCAGGTAGTGTCGTGTCAACTGTTAATTGTAGCATAGTTAATTATGTATGGACAGAGCCTGCGAATGCAGTGGGTGATAGAATTTCTGCCTCCCTTGTTCCTGCCACCAATAAGCGACCACAAGAGGAAAGCACCTCTGGCAGGTCGCAGCTAAAAAGATTCCCACACACAACAATCGATCACATCGTAGCTGCAGGGGGCTTGTCCCTGCCCACAAGGAGGGAGCCTCTCTGGTAGTGACATCTGCTTGTGTTGCCGTCTCCATTCTGGATTCTGACTCCTGAATTCTGACTTTTACTTTACCTGTGTTCAAACAGTCTGTCCAGATCCTCTTGGGTAACATAAACCTCTCTTGGTTTTACACCATCGGCAGGCCCTATAAAGTTATGTTCTTCCAGTAGTTCCGCTATTCTTGCGGCACGGTTGTAACCAATCTTTAACTTCCTCTGAATCATAGAGGTAGAAATGCTTTCATTCCTGACGGCTAATCTGAGGACATCCTCAAGAAGGTCATCCTCATCAAAAATAGTTTGTTTTTCTTCCAGCGTATTGGCTGTAAACTTTTCCTGATGTGGTTCAAACCCTTGTGCCGTAATAAATTTTACAACATCCTCAATCTCCTCATTAGAAAGAAACGCCCCTTGAATACGGGTAGGCTTGGGTGCTCCCGGCGGCAAGAATAGCATATCACCCTTGCCAAGGAGCTTGTCTGCCCCATTCATATCAAGGATAGTTCTTGAGTCTATCTTGGAGAAAACCTGAAAGGCAATGCGCGAAGGGAAGTTAGCCTTTATTACGCCGGTAATGATATCTACAGAGGGTCGTTGGGTAGCCAGAATAAGATGAATCCCCACGGCTCTTGCCATTTGAGCTAATCGTGCAATGGAATCCTCACACTCCTGAGAAGAAACCATCATCAGGTCTGCCAGCTCATCAATAATAGCCACGATATAGCACATGGTATTTTCCCCTCTTGCGAGAAGCTTGGTATTGTAACCATCGATATGCCTTACCCCTTCTGAGGCTAAGAGCTTATATCTTTCCTCCATCTCTTTGACCAGCCACTTCAAGCACTTGACTGCCTCTTTTGGCCCGGTAATAACTGGAAATCGCAGGTGCGGGATGCCATTATAAACACTCAACTCTACCATCTTGGGATCAATCATCAGGAATTTGACATTATCAGGGTGTGTCTTGTATAACAGGCTCATAATAATCCCATTTATACAGACACTTTTTCCGGATCCCGTGGCACCGGCGACTAACATATGAGGCATCTTGGTCAAATCTGTAACCACAGGGTTACCCATAATATCCTTGCCAAGGGCTAATGGTAAGACTGATGATGCCTTCTGGAACTGTTCAGAAAGGAGTACCTCTTTAAGTCCAACCATGGTTGCTTTTCTGTTTGGTATTTCTATGCCTACAGCCTGTTTGCCGGGAATAGGGGCTTCGATGCGGATACTTGGTGCAGCTAATACCAGGGCAAGATCATCTGAGAGTGAGACAATCTTGGCTACCTTTACACCAGCTGCGGGTTGAACCTCAAAGCTTGTCAGCACAGGACCCCTATTTACCTGAACAACCTTTGCATCAATTCCAAAGTCTTCAAGGGTATCACCAAGCAGCTTTGAGGTCAGCAGCAGATCCTCTCGCAAGTCTTTTTCTGAAGCAGGTGGCGGATCCTTAAGCAGGGAGATATCCGGCAATTGATATGTTTTCTCAGCACCATCCAAAGGCTGTATATTTTCAGAAGGGGCAAGGATTATCTCTTTTGGCAACACAATGTTAGGAATATGAACATCTTTTGTCCTCTCTTCCTTTTCCACCTTCTCCTGCTTTTCTGCCCGTATCTTTTCCTTGTCTCTTTCCTTAACCTCGCCCTTGACAGTAGATTTTTTCTCTGACCTTTCCTGCTCTTCACCCTCTGTTTCAGGTAATCTGATTAGTCCTATGCCCCAGTTACCCATCCTTTTCAAAATCTTAAATGGCAGCATGACCGAATATTGAGTAAACAAAATAAAACCCAGGGCGATACAGGTAAAAACGATTACATAGGCACTGCAATCGAAATTATTTGCCAGCCATAATCCAAAATATGTCCCAACATAACCGCTATTTGTTATGATATTATGGATTAAATATAAAAGCGAAAGCAGAGTGGAAAAGGCAAGCAGTAGTAAAATGCTGCCCATGCCGCGGATGATACCAGAGACACCCCTCGCCTCTTTTGTGCTGATGCGATCCCAACCAAAAATACCTATGATGACAGGGATGAGATAGGCACCTGTACCAAATGGGCTGACAAATAAATTGTGCAGCCATTCCCCTGCTCTGCCTGTTTTTTCCGGAGCTATCAATGCCAATAGCAACAGAATGCTAAATCCAAGCAGGATTATTCCTACAATCTCATCTATAAGGGAAGGATGTTTTTTTTCATTGTTTTCATTCTTTTTTTTGGATTCCATCTTTGTGCCCTTGTGTCTCTGTATCTGAATCTCGAATCTCGAATTGCGGATTGCGAATTGAAAGAAACAGAGCAGAATCTCGAATCTGTTCCATTTCTGCAGAATTGCAATTCGCAATTCATCTCCGTTCCTTTTCCGCAGATTCGCGATTCGCGATTCGAGATTCGAGATTCTGCTCCCTCTATCAACTGACCGCTTACTTATTTCTTTCTCTCATAACTAATTGAGGCAATCTCATCCATAAATTCCTGTTCTTCTTTATTGACCTCTAATCGAAATTCATCCCATTTCCGTTCTCTTAATTTCTCAAAGATTTTTCTTTCCTGAGAGGCATGGATCAATTTAGAAATAGCATCATCTATCTCTGTAGAAATATGTTTAAGCCTGTTTTTTTGAGCAGCAATATCCTTGTTTAGTCCACTGAGAAAATTGTGGTAATCCATAATTTTCTGGATAGAAATTATCCCTGCCTGAAGCTCTTTTATCTTAAACAAGCATTCATTTGTCTTATCCTCTATTTCCCAGAGGACAGATTCTTCATGTTGGAATGACCTCTTTAATTGAGATAATTCTTCCTGTAATAGATTCTCTTTATGTTTCTTAATATTTAAGATATGTTGAAACTTAAAATCAAATCGTGCCATAATCCTAATAGTTATTTATCACAGAGATAAACAAACTACCTTCTTAGAATGTAAGATGATAGAAACACTGCACTAACATATTACCATCAAGGTTATTATGCCATAGATTGATTGGGATGTCAAGAAAAATCTTGAATGAGAAAGTAATTCCGGGCGAACATGAAAAAGATGGTTGACTATTATAACTGCTTAGGGTATAATGTCAGCTAAGATGTGGGGATTGTTTTTTCGTAACTACTCAGCTATTGTTATTTTAAGCACATTTGTAGCTACTTAGGCAGCAAGAATACAGAATTCAGGAGTCAGAAGTCAGAATGAAAACACCTGCTATGATAGTTTTCGCAGGAAATATGGGGATATTGAGAGAG
>JAHIZN010000451.1 GCA_018814245.1 bacterium | reverse complement strand
TACCAACAGGCACAGTAACCATCAACAGTAATGACACCTTTGTCAACACCACCACCGTCAGCGTCAACTTACAGTACGCAGACAACATGACCGGCGTGGTAGAATTGCAATACAGAGAAGACGGGACAGAAACATGGACACCAGCAGCCATAGGCACGCTGACAGCAGGATCAACAACCGTAACCATAGCCCTGACCGGCACAAACACAGAGGGTACAAGAACCGTGTATCTGCAGGTAATTGACGCCGTCAGATGGAACTCAGGGACAATCACAGACACCATCATATTGGACACAACCGTACCACAGGTACCGCCATCAGGCAGCATCACCGTGATCTATCCAACAAGCCAAACCCGAGCAAAAGAGAATGATGTGGTGACTATTACGGCAGTAGTAGAAGATTCTGGTGCTGGGATCAATCAAATAACACTTGATGCCTCCAATATTGGCGGCAGCAAGAATCAGCCAATGTATCCTGCGACACAAACAGGTGTATATCTTGCTCATGTAATTGTATTGAAATCACCCATGGGGACAGAATCATTGCCCAATATTTCCGTGACTGCTCATGACAAGGCAGGCAATGAGGCATCATCTACGACCACTATATTTGTGGACAACAAGATGCCCATATTTAGCACGGTAAATACGCCGCTCTCAGTATATAGGAATAATGATATGCTGCAGGTTATAGCTAAGCTTGATTCCGGATCATATACGGTTTCGGTTGATCTGTCAGGGCTTGACGATACCTATCAATTGGGTGCAGGGACGAGTACAGTTACTCCGGAGGGAACATACACCATCATCTATCAAATTGGCACAGCCAACACCACACCGGATGGCTCATATGAGCTTAAGCTCAGGGCACAGGATGAGGCAGGGAATATATCATGGAGGAGTACCAGCGTTCTTCTGGATAATACAGCACCTGTCCAGCTTTTGAAGGCAGAGCCTTCCATCGTGCGAAATGGTGATACGATTGTGTTTACCTATTATGGGACAGACCCGGGTCTGCCGATAACAGAGATACCATTGAGCGAGATATTAAAGCTTGATTCCAATGCATCGGGCAGCATAACCCTGCATGATGATGGCAGCTTGCCGGATATGGTATCAGGTGATGGGATATACACTGCCTCATACACAATCTCAGCCACAAATACCATCAGCGGTACGCTGACAGGCGGCTTGGTTACTATTGGGGCAACGATTGTAGACTTGGCCAGCAATACCCTCCATGCCAAGGTAACCATTACCCTGGACAATACCAAGCCGGGTGTTGAGCTGATAGCCATTGACAGGCTGCAGGCTGTCAATAATCTCATCATCCTTGGTACAGCTACGGAAAATATTACCAACATTGTCCGGGCAGAGTACAGGCTTGATGATGTAAATATATGGTTTGAGGCAACGCCCAGGGATGGGTTGTTTGATGAAAATATTGAGGCTATGGCTATTGTGCTTACCAATCTGACAGATGGCACGCATACAGTTACAGCACATGCCGAGGATCTGGCAGGCAATGTAAGCGATGAGGTGAAAATTGGCTTCCAAGTGGATACAATCGGACCAATCATCTCGAATCTCAGGGTAACGCCTTACCCAACAAATGGCACGACAAGCGTGTTTGGTACTGCCACAGATAGCCTGAATAACATCACCAAGGTAGAGTATTACATCGATACCCTGCCGCAGGGCACATTAACCACTGGTATTCAGATGACTGGCACAGGCAGTATACAAACAGACATCAGCGGCACAATAAGCATTGCCGGACTGACTAATGGCAAGCATTTCATATATGTCCGTGCACAGGACATACTTGGTAACTGGGGTAGTGTCCAGAAGACTACATTTACTATCTCTAAGTCAAAACTGCTTGTGTATGTAAATCCAGTCACACCGGACCCGATAGGCACGACAAATATCACTATCAGTGGTTATGCCGTTGATGTACATGCACCAATTAAACAGATAGAGGTGTGTGTGGACAGCAATTCATGGATTATGGCCACCATAACCGATGGTAATGCAGATGAGTTTATTGAAGAATATACCTGTCAACTGCCGGCAAACCAGTTGAATTCGGGAAGCCACAAGGTTACTGTCAAGGCTACAGATATGGCAAATACCACAGGCATAATCATGGATAGCTTTGTGGTGGATCTGGCGACATCAACCCTGACCATGTCAACCCTACCGCAATGGGCAAACAGCAGGGTGATAATTACTGGTACAGCCACTGACCAGGGGGCAGTCACAGGGATTGTTAAGGTAGAATATCAGGTGGATGGCGAACAGGTGTGGCAGACGGCTGTGGCTACGGATGGGGCATATGATGCGGCAACAGAAACATTCAGAATAGAGATTAGCGGGCTTAACGATGGCACGCATACCGTGACTGCAAGAAGCATGGATATGGTGGGCAATGTAAGCGATGAGGTGCAAATTGGATTCCAAGTGGATACAACTGGACCAATCATCTCAAATCTAATGGTAACACCTGATCCGACAAACGGCAGCTCAAGCCTGACTGGTACAGCTACAGATAGCCTGAATATTATCGCTAAGGTGGAGTACTACATCGATACCCTGCCGCAGGGCACAGGTACACAGATGACTGGCACAGGCAGCAAGCAGACAAGTATCAGCGGAGTGATAGACATAATTGGCTTGACCGAGGGTAAACATACCATCTATGTCCATGCACAGGACATGCTTGGTAATTGGGGCAGCGTTCAGCAAGTAGTATTTGCTGTTTCAAAGTCCAGATTGTTTGTGGAAATAAATCCAGTTACCCCAGACCCGATAGGCACAACAAATATCACAATTATCGGTCGTGTGATAGCCCCGCAGGTAGCCATCAAGCAGATAGATGTGCAGATAGACAACGGTTCGTGGATACCGGCTCAGATTGCAGATACAATTGCAGATGAGCTTGTGGAAGGCTATGCTTGTGTATTGCCGCCAGGGTCGCTGACAGATGGTGTGCATACGATTGTTGTCCGGGCAACAGATATTGCCAATACCGTTGGGTTTGGGACAGAAACATTTGAGGTGGATACGCAAGCCTCGCAGGTGATTGGCATATCTCCGAGGTATCCAACAGGTCAGCTGAGGGCAAAAGAGGGTGATGTAATTACTATTATGGCACAAATCACACCTACAGATGTTGATATTGCCAGGGTAACCCTTGATGCCTCAATGCTTGGTGGCAGTGTAGACCAAACGATGTATCTTGCCTCTGGCGGCAATGTATATCAGGCACAAACAACACTCTCGGATACTACTATGGGTACGGAATCGCAACAGACCATTGTGGTTACGGTTGAGGATAGGGCAGGGAATCTGGGGACAGGCACAGAGAATGTGTTTGTGGATAATAAACCGCCGGTATTTAGCACTGTCCAAACGACTGCCTCTGTGTACAAGAACGGTGATGTTGTTACAATAACAGCCAAACTGGATTCCAATACCTATGCAGTAACTGTTGATTTCTCAGGGTTTGACAACACCTATGGTTCGGCGACAGTAACAACTACCTCAGAGGGAACATACACCATCACCTATCGAATTGGTACGGCAAATACCATTCCTGACGGCTCATATGGGCTTGTGATCAGGGCTGTTGATCAGGCAGGGAATGCGGCTGTGAGAGCCACGAGTGTTCGGCTGGATAATACCGCACCGGGCCAGCTGTTGAAGGCAGAGCCTGCAATGGTACGAAATGGCGATATGATTGTAGTTACCTATCAAGCAGGGGAGGTTGGTTTGCGAACAGCGGAGATACCGGCAGCTATGATGCAGCGATTTGATTCCACTGCCGGCACACTGACCTTGCATATGGTGTCAAATGATGGGATATACGCTGCCTCATACACTGTATCAGCCACAAATACCATCAGCGGTACAATAACAAGCATTACAGCAACAATTATGGATATGGCAGGTAATACCTTGCAGCCGCAGGTAACCATTACCGTAGATAACACCCTGCCAATGGTGCAGATGGGAACAATCAGTGCCATGCAATCTGTAAGCAGCCTGACTATCCTTGGCACAGCTACAGATAGCATGACCGGCATTGTATCTGGCGAATTCATGCTTGATGATACCGGAATATGGCATGAGGCAATACCCAAGGATGGGCAGTTTAACGCTAAGGTTGAGCCATTTGCCATTGTCATGCAAGGGCTTGCTGAAGGCAGCCATACCGTGACGGCTCGGCTAAGGGATATGGTCGGGAATATTGGCACACAAACAATATCGTTCTGCGTGGATACTCAAGGACCAGGGACAATATCCTTGAGCCTGACACCAGAGATAGTAATCACAGGCACAAGCACACTCCTGACAGCAACCATTACAGATGCCATTAGCTCGGTGAATTATGCGGAGTACTACATCGATGCCTATCCAAAGCCGCAACCTGATGGTGTATTGAATATATTCTCACCGGATCTTACAGTTGTATGCGGTGAAGCCATTTATGTGGCAACCCTGACAGAAGGCAATCATATTGTCTATGTTCGGGCAAGTGATGAAGCGGGTAACTGGTCAGGCATACAATCAGCCATGTTCCGCGTGGGCAAGGGCGGCATTGGCGTGGTGATTGAGACGCAGGATAATATGATTGGGACAACAGCGGAAGTGGTTAGCGGGTATGTGAATGCCTTTACCTACAAGGTTATCGGGATTGAGTATCGGGTTGGCACAGGCACATGGGGAACAATTACCACACTTGATGGCAGGTTCGATGAGCTTAAGGAAGAGTTTACCATCCGTGTGACAGGATTGAAGGAAGGCACAAATACCATTGAGGTCAGGGGACTTGATGAGGTGGAGAATGCAGCTGCAGATAGCGTGAGTATCTGTGTTGATACCGCGGCACCTGTTGGCAGCATGGTGATTAATAACAATGCCACCTACACCACCTCTCGAGAGGTATTCCTATCCATGAGTTATGGTGATGATGCTGCCATGGTCAGGTATAGCAATGCCAGTGATTTCAGCCTGTGGGAGCCTCCGGCAACAACCAAGGGCTGGATGCTGCCGCCGCAGGATGGAACATGGACAGTATCCTATCAGGTGCAGGATGTGGTCGGGAATATTGCAGAATTCTCAGACAGCATTATTCTGGATACAAAGCCGCCGGCATTTATCGGTGCAATAGCAAGCGATCGAACAGCATACAGGAGTGGCGATACCATTAACCTTACGGCAAAGACAGATGGGACAGGCTATACCATTACCGCCTGGCTGCTGCCGATTGATTCAACGGAAATTGTGCCTCTCACCATGATTGATAAGGGTGATGGTACTTATACGCTGACCCATACAATCGGCACTGATACCAAATCACCGGATGGTGCCTATCCAATCCTGATCACAGCCACGGACAAGGCAGGCAATGTCAAGCAGATAAGCGTGAGCCTTAAACTGGACAATGCGACACCAATGTATGGCTTATCCGTTGACCCGGCACTTCCGCCAGTTGTTGGAAATGGGCATGTGCTCACCTTTGTTTATGCCGGTGCAGAGAGTAAGCTGCCGACAACAATCATTTCTTTGAATTATAATGGAACCTCAAACCTGTTGCTGATAAACGGCAGTGCCACGACTGATTTAGCCTTGCGGGATGATGGGATTGCCCCGGACAAGGTGAAAGACGATGGTGTATACATTGGTACCTGTGCTGTAAAGACTGCCATAGAGGGCACGATTACGGTTTATGCAACCATTGTTAATTCTGTGGGCAATGTTATGAACCCATGGACATCTATTCGAGTGGACAATAAACCGCCTTCGATTGGGAATATTGCGGTTGCATATCCAGCAGGACAGAGCCGGGCAAAGGAAGGGGATACAATTGCCATCAATGTTACTGTTACGGATGCCATGCTTTCAACTGTGAAGCTGGATGCCCATGAGCTTAATGGTGAGTCAGCAGAGGAGATGAGTTATAACAAAGAAATCGGGACATACACCGCACAGGTGAGCGTGGTTGATGTCCACCCAGATTGGACAAAAACAATAACCATTATATCCACAGATGAAGCCGGTAATATATCAACAGCTACAACGACAGTGATGATTGACAATCAATCACCGCGATTCAGCCTGCTTGATACGGATCGCAGCCTTTACAAGAATGGCTGGACAATGACCATTACTGCTGTGCTTGATGACAGCAGTGATAAGATTATTGGTGCTGATTTCTCCAGCGTAGACAGCGGGTATCGGGTTGGCAGTGAAGCCGTGAGTTATCAGGGGAATACATACACCATTACCTACAGGATAACAGATACCAATACCGCTCCTAATGGTGTATATTCCATACCGGTCAAGGCAATCGATGATGCTGGTAATGTGGAAGTTCGGTCGGTTAGTGCGGAGCTGAATAATTTAGAAAGGATAGGCGTGTTCTCTGTTACGCCGGACAGGGCAAAGCTTGGCGACAAGGTAGTGTTTACATACACATCGTATCAAAGCGGATTAGGCGTAGCTATTCCTGCTGTCCCAGATGCCATGATTGGGACGCTAAGCCTGACAGATGCGAATAATGGTGTATATGTGGGCAGTGTGACTATCAGCGGTACAAATAGCGGGACATACACCATCCGTGCAGAGGTAAGGGACAGAAAGGGTAAGTTGTTCAGTGAGTCAGAGGTACAGTTGTATTTACGAACAATGCCGCCTGTATTGTCACTACCAGAGGAATTGTACGCAAACATTGAACCAAAGCCAATCAATGTTTCAGGCAAATGGGAGGTATACCACGAGCATATCAGACTTACTGGTACGATTTCCGAGACCGCAAGCTGTGTTTGGTGGGAGAGTAAGGCTAAATATGGCCGGATAATGGGACCAATTCCAAACAATAGATTTTTCTTTGACGACATCTATCTTGAACAGGGGACAAATACGATCAAGATCTTTGCCATGGATGATATTGGCAATATTGCCAGTCAGACGCTGACCCTGCTGTATATCAAGCCGCGGGCAACCATTCAGCTTGGTATTGGCGGGGGAAGCGTAGATTGTCCAAACGGGTCCAGTGTTTTTCTCCCACAGGGTGCCTTGCAAGAGACCATGAATGTTTCAATCATTGCCCTGCCGCCAGAGATTGAGAAAGAGGATAAAAAGCCGTGTTCTCCAAATACAGAGTTGATGGGCATACCGCATCAGGTTGAGCCGAATATAGTCTTCCATGAGCCGGTAACTGTTACCTTAGCATATACAGATATAGAGATTGAACGATTTGCCACTCGTCTGGGTACAACCACTGATGCTGTCCGTCAGAGGCTGGTGATACTCTTCTGGGATGAATACAGTCATGACTGGATAAAGGTTGGCGGGAAAGTGATGAGAGGAACAAATACAGTGAGTATCACAGTTAATCATGCCACTATTTATGATATTGGATTAGATGTTGGGAGTGTGACGACAGCGGGCAAGGTGTTTGTATATGTGACCAAGAATCCGTTCAGACATGGTGAACAGACACAATTTGTGGCAGACCTGCCTGAAAATAACTTGGTCAGCATCAGGATATTTGACCTCTCAGGCGATCTGGTGAGGACGGTTGTCAGGGATAAGAATTTTGACAGTGGTGTAAATGTTAACCTTGGTGCATGGGATGGGTTAAACGATTATGGCGATTTCGTTGGCACCGGCATTTACATCTATCAGGTGGAGATAGAGCATGGCGGAAAGACAGAAAGGATTGCTAAACCAATAGGAGTAGTGAAATAAAATTAAAAATTATGAATTATGAATTAAAAATGAGGGAATACTTGAAACTTTGTTAAGGGCGTAGGGGCAACCCACTGCAGACTGTGTGAAAACTCAAGTTCACGATAATTGCCCGTAGGGGCAATGCCCCCGTGCCTGCCCTCTGTCTCTACAATCTGTTGTAGCACAATCTATCGTGTCAATCTCGCTATAGAGAAAGAGCCACAAAGGGTGTAAATTCTAAGACACAACCTTTGTCAGTCTCCTCTCATTTGTAGTTTTCTGTGTTTCGTTGCAATTAGTTTCCCTGCGATATTTACACCCTTTGTGATTCTTTCTCTTTCATTAATCTGTTGTGACATTATGTCCAAATTCAGAGTTTTTACACAGTCTGCAAGGGGTTACCCCTACATTGGGCAGACACGCAGGTCT
>JAHIZN010000030.1 GCA_018814245.1 bacterium | reverse complement strand
TGTAGGTACGAATATATCGCACATGCCAGTAGCAAGTTCAACACTCTTTTACAGAAGAAGAGCCACAAAGGGGGTAACTCCTTAGGGAGAATAATTGCGAACAATAACGATAACAAGGTAACCGCAAATGAGAAGAGCCCGATAATGTTTTATCTCTTAGAATTTACACCATTTGTGGCTCTTCCTCTGTATCTGTATTCTTGCTGCCTGAATAGTTACTGTTGCTTTCAACCTCCTGCGAATTGCCACAGGATATTGAGCAGTTACACGCAATATGCTGTATGCTTCTCGTGCCAAATTCCTGTTCCGTAACAGCCTGTCGATAGTTTCTTTTTCATCTCATTGGTGGAGTATCCGCCAAACAAAGCTTGGTCACCTTTGGAGCGGATGATGGCAAAGCCTTTGTCGTCCACGCCCCGTTCATAGATAATGCCTGATAATTTCTTTTCAGATTTGGAGAGTTTTTCACGAGCTGTAACCCGATCCATATCCAAAAGACGCTGTTGAATGTTTTCCTGCCGGCGGGTTTGCACAGCAAAATAGGTTTGAGCAAAGGCAATTTCACTTTTGGTTGGGTCGCCGTTTTGGGCGATTAGGTAACAGGCATATCGGGTGAGGGCAATATCGTCAATTGTTCGTTCGGAACCACTACCTAAAGTGACCATTTTGTTGACATCAACAAAATGGTCAGACACAAGAACACCTGTATTTTCGCAGGCAGTTTTTGCCTTCTCGATCACTTTCAGGAAATTTCGCCATTCTGCATAACCTAAGACTTCCTGTAATTCCCTCGCACTCCAGCACTCAATTTCATTATACAAATAACAGGCATCTTCAAATCTTTGAAAGAGTTCGATAATCAGTTCTTGCTTCATAATTATCCTCCGGATATTACATGCTCGTAATTTACTACACATCCTTTTTGTTTTCAGCTTGTCCGAGTTAGGATATTGTAGCAGAGTTAGGGTTTGAAGTCAACAAGAAAGTGAGTAGAGGGTAGGAGACTTCGGAAGTCTGAAGTCTGTCTATTTGCCTGATTTTCTCATTGACATCATCAACTATTAATGATATACTTAGTTCTATCATAATTAATTTAACAATTCACCCGCGGAGGAAAAGATGAAGGCAATGATTGCCCTGGAAGATGGAAGAATATTTGAAGGCTCTGCCTTTGGAGCCGGCGGTGAGGCTTGCGGTGAGATGGTTTTTAATACCAGTATAACAGGATACCAGGAAATATTAACCGACCCTTCATATAAGGGACAAATAGTAACCATGACCTACCCCTTAATCGGCAATTATGGGATTAATGATGAAGATATGGAATCTTTGAGACCACAGGCAAAAGGTTTTATTGTCAAAGAATACAGCCGTATCTACAGCAACTGGAGGGCAAAGAAGAGTCTGGCAGAGTTCCTAAGAGAACACGGAATTATTGGGATAGAAGAGATAGATACACGGGCATTGACCAAACACATTAGAACCTGTGGTGCTTTGAAGGCAATCATTTCTACCGAAGACTTAGATCCAAAAAGCCTGATTGCCAAAGCAAAAGCCTCACCTTCATTAGTCGGTCGGGATATGGTTAAAGAGGTTACTTGCCGGCAAGCCTATCAATGGAAACCAGATTCGCAATTCGCAATTCGCAATTCGCAATTCAAGGTAGTGGCTATGGACTTTGGGATTAAACATAATATCCTGCGAATGCTTGAGGACGCTGGTTGTTGTGTTACTGTTGTACCAGCAAGCACCACAGCCTCTGAGATTATTTCGCTTAATCCTGACGGCATCTTTCTCTCCAATGGACCTGGTGATCCAGAGGGTGTGCCTTATGCGATTGAAACAGTCAAAAAACTTATCCTTGGAATGCAGGATACAGGCTCTCTATTCCCAGATTCGCAATTCGCAATTCGCAAATTCCCATTTTTGGTATCTGCTTAGGACATCAAATATTGGGCTTAACCTTTGGCGGAAAAACATACAAGCTTAAATTTGGGCATCGAGGCGGCAACCAGCCAGTAAAAGACTTGTCTTGCGGCAAGATAGATATTACCTCTCAAAATCATGGCTTTTGTGTTGACATTAATTCCATAGACCCTGATAAGATTGAAATCACCCATATCAATTCCAATGATCAGACATTAGAAGGGATGAAGCATAAAAGCCTGCCCATCTTCTCTGTCCAATATCACCCCGAAGCATCCCCTGGCCCACACGATGCCAGTTATTTGTTCAATAGGTTTACAGAGATGATGAGAAAGGGATCAATTATTTAGTAACAATCATACAGTCACAAGGGTCGCAGCTACAAGTTTCCCACGAATAGCTGTAGCTGCGATCTGCCAGAGATGATCTCCTCTTGTGGTCGCCTCTTGCGTATCTCAACAGAGAACAATGAAGTGCCACTGTCACCACAAAGAATTGACTGAATAATTACACTGAAACTCCGACATAAGGACAGCAACCCTCAGCAAGCTGTAACATTTACCCTGCCAAAGAGTTAGGAATAATCTCAAAATATCTTCTCAAGGGTTATATGGAGTGCATTTTCTTGGAATACATACAATTATGGTAACTATTCAGCTATACAAATGTGTAAGAAAGGGGAAATGGGGAAATGGGAGAATTGGAGAAAATATAACCACGAATGAACACAAATAAATACGAATGGACACGAAATAAGTATTATTCATTGATGTTAATTCGTGTGTATTTGTGGCTAAGGAATTATCTTCTCCATTTCCCCATTTTCTCCCTTTCTCCTTCATTACAC
>JAHIZN010000029.1 GCA_018814245.1 bacterium | reverse complement strand
GTGTAATGAAGGAGAAAGGGAGAAAATGGGGAAATGGAGAAGATAATTCCTTAGCCACAAATACACACGAATTAACATCAATGAATAATACTTATTTCGTGTCCATTCGTATTTATTTGTGTTCATTCGTGGTTATATTTTTTCCAATTCTCCCATTTCCCCATTTCCCCTTTCTTACACATTTGTATAGCTGAATAGTTACCAAAATTCTTCTATTCTTACCAAATAACCGCAACCTTTCCTGTCTTCTTATTTCCGTTAGCATTTGTGATGACATAAATATATGTCCCGCTTGCCACACGCTCACCATCACCATTCATCCCATCCCATGTTGCTGAACCACTATTGATCCCTGACCTTTCCCACGCAAGCTCACCAGCAAGGTTATAGATGCTGATGGTTACATTATCCGGCAAGTCTGAGAAATTTACCACTGGTTCACACCTGCCGGGTTTGAAGGGGTTGGGAAAGACCATGAGCTGGCTGAAATCTGCTGAATATGCCTCTCCAATCAAGGCAAACACAGAAAAAGCATTTACCTGAACGCTGACACAGTGTTTGACAGAATCCTGAATCTGCTCACCCTCAACCATTTCCCATTTGCTATAGACAAGCCGATATATTCGTAAGGTATCTTCCCTTATCTTAACCCCATCAATCTTCACACTTTTATCCCCAGAGTCTGCATAGGGAATGGTTATGATCACCCTTGAGGTTTCTGGCAGAGTTATGGTACCTGATTCATCTTTAAGGTTAAACTTCCGCATGGTATCTGGCATAATCTTTTGCCTTGTCAAAAGTCTATTGCTTGCTATCTCAATCTCCTGATGCATTTCAGTGGTAGGTGTCACAATGGTCACATAATAATCGGTATTTATTGTATTGGCTGGGACAACAACCCTTGTCTCTAATCCATTGCCTGTGGTAAAAGTCCCTACTGTTTGTTGCTCCTTTCGCATTAAAAGATTAAGGCTGATACTGCCACAAACATCGCCCTTGGATACAATTATCACCACAGGTCCTACCATGGATATACTCATGGGAATAGTAGCCATTCCATAGATAATGGTTATTTTGTTAGAGCTAACTATACCTGCTGGCTCTAACTGAAATGTAGTTGTAGTAGCTGCCAGATTGCCGTTTTTATCGTGTACAGATATGGTGATTGTTCCGGGTTCGTCCTTAAACCATTTGAGGGATACAGTTTCAATGACAAGCGTTGAAGCTGTGCCAGAGGTAACAACAATTGCAGCACTACCAATCAGATCAGCATACTTGCCGGTAATTGTCCATGTCCCAACCTTGCCAGCGGTATACAGCCCATTTGTAACCGTACCCAATGGGTCGGCTGTGCTAAAGGCTGTGTTGTTGGTAACTGTCCATGTGTTACCTTTTATGTCCATGGCTGTTGATGCATAACTCATGCTATTGCCAGCGTGAATGGTTGCGGTTGCCGGTGTGATGGTAAGTGTTGTGGCAGTACTAATAAGAGAAGGTGCTCCTTGGGACTCATAAGCACCCATATCAACTATGCCGTTCACTATTCGAAGGTTGCCGTCTTTATCTGTTGAGGGAATGGCAAGGGCTGTGTTTGAGCCTTTGTCTATGCAAATGGAGGAAGAACTAAGGTGAAAATCTCCTCCTCCTATAAATTGGGGATTGACAGAGATGTCATGTGTTCCAACAGAACAGTTGTGATAATTGTGGATAGCAGGTGAACCATTCCCTCAAACGCAGTTATAGTTGATGGTAGGTGTGCCTTGCGGCTGAGACATATTAAAATCATTATTAACCCCATGGTAATATGTGCTTGTTGTGCCATTCTCTGTTATTATGTTGTTGGTGATGGTAGGGGAGGAGTAGTAGCAGTAGATGCCATTATGGCTATTCCCTGATATGGTGTTGTTGGTGATGGTAAGGGAGGAGGAGGAGAAGAAGGAGAAGCATAAGCAGTAGATGCCATCCTCGCTATTCCCTGATATGGTGTTGTTGGTGATGATGGGAGAGGAGGAGAAGCAGATGATGCCACAATCGCTATTCTCTGATATGGTGTTGTTGGTGATGGTGAGGGAGGAGGAGCAGCTGATGCCATCGCTATTCCCTGATATGGTGTTATTGGTGATGGAGGGGGAGGAGGTATTGCAGTAGATGCCATTATGGCTATTCCCTGATATGGTGTTGTTGGTGATGGTAGGGGAGGAGGTGTTGCAGCAGATGCCACAATTGCCATTCCATAATATAGTGTTGTTGGTGATGGTGGGAGATGCAGTCCCGCAGTATATTCCCATGCCATTAGGCCAGTTCCCTGTTGCCCCAGTTATCCTAAACCCAGATATTGAGGCATTATTGGCAGCAGCGACATTAAAGGTTACTGTGTTTGTTCCGCCCAGCCCAGAGGCAGTGATCGTAGTTGAATTACTTCCAGCCCCAACCAAGGCAATTCCCTTGTTGACATATACTGCCTCGGTGTAGGTGCCTGCAGAAACCGAGACCGTGCCGCCTACAAGACAGGCATTTATACCTGCTTGAATGGTTGTGGTATAGGTTGCAATACTCCCATTAGGATTATAAACCGTAACCGTGTTGTTACAAAAACCAGTACCTGCCCAACCTAAAACCAACATTCCTGAAATTACAATAAATCCCAAAATATTACGAATGGCGGCGGCATATTGAATAAAACAGACAGAAGAAATCATAGCAAGAAAGCAAGCAGCAGCAGAAAAAGAATGAAGCCCCCTACCCACAGACAGCCAAATAATAGATACTATCCCTGCCAGCGAGGGACAAGAATCATCATAACTATATGTATTGCAATGGGTTACCCCCCCCCGAATATTTTATTAAGCATTCTCATATCCACCTATCTCCTCATAAATCATTCAGGCAATTGTCCAAATATCAACAATCAATATAATACCACTTATCAAGTGAATTGTCAAGAAAAATATTGACAGATGCGTAATCTCTCAGTTATTGGTGGAAATTGGTAGCCGCAACTGTTAGAGGTATTATCTCTTTTAGGTTGCGATATTTTACACAAGTATTACGGATTATCACAACATTTTTCGTAACTATTCAGCTATACAAATGTGTAAGATAAGGAGAAATGGGGAAAAGGGAGAATTGGAGAAAAAATCGTAACTACTCAGATATTGTTATTTTAAGCACATTTGTAGCTGCTTAGGCAGCAAGAATACAGAATTCAGGAGTCAGGAGTCAGAATGAGAACACCTGCTATGATAGTTTTCTCAGGAAATATGGGGATATTGAGAGAGAAATAATGGGATTTATAGGCTTACTCTGGAGCTATTCTGAATTCT
>JAHIZN010000195.1 GCA_018814245.1 bacterium | reverse complement strand
TCTGTATCCAAAATTATCCTGTTATTGCCAACTCAATCCCTTTGGTTTTAATCTCATAAATTAACGGTACCCAAGTATCTTCCTGAAATGCCTTTAAGGTTAAAGGTATAGCTTCTAATCGTGGGTCTATGCAGCTGCCAAGACGAAAAAGAAGCATTTTTTCTTCAGTTCTATCCTTGCCAAAATCATCTGAAATAATAGCTATATCTATATCACTATATTTTGTATTTTTACCTTCTGCATAGGAACCATAAAGAATAACCTTATTAGTCCTAATGTTTCTTTTTGTCAGAACATCAATTAATTTTTTTATTGGGCATAGAATTGACTGTTCAACCATTTGTAAATTTCCCTTATCTCTTCCATTTTTTGAGCAGTAAATACCTGAGTGCATTTTGCATAAAATTCCATTTGGTAGTCTGGATATCGTCCCTCAAGATGAAACTCCATAAACTCCCCTAATTTTTCTGATATATTATCGGAAATCTTTATTTTTAGCTTGCTTGCAAGTACAGGAAGAGAGTGTATCCATGGTGCATGCTCATTATTATCTCTAACAAAAAGTCCCTTCAATAATTTTTCAATAGCTAAATGCCCCATAAAAAGAGCATAAGGAAATCTCTCTTTTTCAAATAAGGCATCTGCTGTTTCCAAATCATATTCTGCACTATCTTTCCAATAATTAATAGTCTTTTCAACATCAAATTTCATTGTTTAATCTACCAAGTAGAGCCATTGGAGAAATCAGATGGCTCTTTAACCACCCATTTACATTTATCCCCAACGCCATCCCCAGCACCTCTGTAAAATAAAGCACCGGAATATTCGCTCCATTCTGCCGCATTTCAAGGTTTGCCTGACACATGGGGCAGGCAGTGATGATGCATTCTGCACCTGTTTGCTTTGCCTTATCAATAAGCTTTGTTACCAAATCAACCACAATCCCTGATTGAGGCAGCGACAAGCCAGCCCCGCAGCAATCTGTCTTGTACGACCACTTCATTATCTCACATCCGCAAGCCTCAAGAAGCCTGTCCATGGATTGCGGCTGCTCAACAGAGTCAAAACCATCCTTGTGCGGCGGTCTGGTAATCAAGCAGCCATAATATGATACAGCCTTTAATCCTTGCATAACCCTCTTGATCTTCTTGCAGATATTATCCACACCAATCTCATGATAAATCACATCCAGTAAATGTCTTGTCTGAACATTGCCTGTAAACTGTATTCCAACCACCTGCTCCAATTCCTTTTGCTTATCAGCAGATGCCTTCAATTCCTTATCTGCTTGCTTCAGGTTATGATAGCACGCAGAGCATGGTACAACAACATCCAATCCTGCATTCTGGGCAAGCAAAATATTCCGCCCGCTAAGCTGGACAGCTAAATCATGATTCAGGCTATGACCAGCACTTGCCCCACAGCAATTCCAGTCTGGTATCTCCACAAGCTCTATGCCCAATGCCTGACACACAGCCTGTGTAGATTGGCCATACTCCTTGCCTGTAGAATGTAATGAACACCCTGGATAATATGAAAATTTCATCTGTTTTTACTCCTTATGCCAACCTGATTCCTTTTTTAACCGCTTCTCTTATCACGCCTGCCTCTTGCTTCTTCCGCTTAAATTCTTCCGTGGTATAGCACAGGGCATCAACCACCTCTGCATTCCTATCCAATAATAACCCTAATTTATTGGTAAATTCATACATCCTTCTAATAAACTTGACCTTTGAAAACTTATCAGAGACCACAATGAGGTCAATGTCGCTGTATTCATCTGGTGTTCCATAAGCACGGGAGCCCCACAACCAAACCTCCCCAGGAGCATAGATATCCTTTATTTTCTCTAAGTAATTATCCAGCAAATATCTTACCTTCTCATCCATCTTGCTTCTCATTCTGTTTCTCCTCAAGTTCAATATTAATCAACCCAATTATTTCTTCTGCCATTTTAACTCCTTGTTTAGCATCTGCTTGATTACAATATTCATAAGGCATTTTATCAGTTACATCAGGGTATCGAAGGGCAAGATAATAAGAGTCCAGTTCTCCGACAAGCTTTAAGGCTTCATCTGACATACCAGTTATCGCTACTAATTTCCTGAGCGAATGTATTCTTGGAGGCGATTCATTCCCTGTCTTTTTAATGTACAATGCCTTTAGCATTTTTTCTACAGCCTGTTCACATAAAACCAGGCAAACATCATAAACTTCAATCTCCATGTTCTTTTTGGCATTATCAAGATCATGAAGAGCCTGCTTTACCAATAGGTCAACCACTTTATCCATTATGTTTTTTCACATCCTTAAACATCTGCTTCATATCCCTCTTACCTGCCATATCCGGCAATATCTTCAATTTACCCTTGAGAAACATCTGTTTTCCCAAATCCATATCCTGAAACAGCTGTCTGCTCTTTAGCTTGTACAACCCAATCAGCTCCAATTCATGTGCCCTGCCCCATTTTTTAACGCTGTTAAGAAATAATTGGTGGAATATGGTTATATTGGGCTCACCAGATACCTTTTCGCTCACAGCTATCTCCCGCAACGAATCCATAAGATGCGGGATATCTATCTTCATCGGACATCTGGTAACGCATGTTTGACACCCAACGCATAGCCAGATAGTGGATGAGCCAAGTACCTTATCCCTGTAACCCATCTGAATCATACGATTAATCTGGTTTGGCTTGTAATCCATCCATGAAGCAATAGGACAACCAGAGGTACATTTCAGGCATTGAAGGCACTTATTCACATTTTCATGGCTTTTTTCTGTTATTTGCTGAGCAAAGCCCTTGTTCATATTATTACTCCTTTATTGGCATCTGGCGATTGACAAATTATAACATACACCAAACAGATATGTCAATCAAAATATTCGGCGAAATTGGGAAATTGGGAAATTGGGGACATCGCCAATACTGTTCGGAATGATTTGGCATGATTCTTGCATGTACTAAGTTAAGGCACTGTAACTCCTTGATATTAAAAGTGTTAAAAAATGAAAAAAAATTCTAGACATTTCTTCCTTTTTATGCTATACTTGAATCATGG
>JAHIZN010000194.1 GCA_018814245.1 bacterium | reverse complement strand
TGGTTTGAGATTAGCACCATGATTTATCATGGTGGGAAGACATTAACCTCTATTTGTCAGAACGCGTTGAATGGTTTGAGATTAGCACCATGATTTATCATGGTGGGAAGACATTAACCTCTATTTGTCAGAACGCGTTGAATGGTTTGAGATTAGCACCATGATTTATCATGGTGGGAAGACATTAACCCCTATTTGTCAGAACGCGTTGAATGGTTTTAATCAACACATCATGCTTAAACGGCTTAACAACAAAATCCTTTGCCCCGACAGATAAGACTTCATTGATTAGCTCTTCATATCCAACCGCACTTACCATTACTATTTTTGCCTCTGGATCAATCTTAGTCAACCATTTTAAGGTTTCAATCCCATTCATTTCTACATCCGGCAAGACAATATCCATGGTTACCAGATCAGGTTTTATTTCCCTATATCTTTGTATAGCACTTGCCCCATCAGATGCTTCTCCAGCAACATCATAACCAGCCTCAGTAAGTATCTTTCTCAACATCCTTCTCATAAATAGTGATTCATCTACTATTAATATTCTGGCATTTTTGTGTTTCATCTTTTTAATGTATCCTCAACCCCTTCGCGTGTAGAAACAGAGAATATATCCACAGATTTTGCAGATTACCGCAAATTAAAGAACATAGTAGAGACGCAATATCTTGCATCTCTACTATGTGTTACATACCTTCCAGATTTTTCTTCCCCATCCCATCTGTAATCTGTGGATTAATCTTAATTGCACAGCTCGAAGAATGCAGGACATGTTAAGGACAGGAGACAGGGGAATGTACCTGACTGCTTATGACTTTAGCATCTGTTTTGATGGATAGCTTTCATCATTAAAGAACATAACTACAACCAAGAAACAGAGTATCCCAACTCCAAACAAGAATGCTCCCAAAACAAGGATTGAGCTTAAAAGGGCAAAAGAACCCATAAAGATAAAGAAGAAAGAGCTTGCTATTCCGACTAAAAATATTTTTTGTCTAAATTGAAACTGTATTTTAACAGGTTTGTTTTCAGCAAAATCACCCCAAAACTCATGCAAAAACCTGTCAAACATTTCAGAGAATACCTTCTGACTCTTGTGATCCCTGACAAGCGACTTTTTTGCTAAAAGGTTAATTATATTCCCTATAGGCTTAAACCGTATCAATGCCAATAACCCCTCTCTTTCTTCTGTAGAAAGGTCTTCAAGAAGATTCATGAAAAAACTGCTGCATTCAGTTATTGCCTTGCTCATAATCTCATCACGATGAGTCATGAATTGTTCATTTGTTCTGATAGAGTAGGAATCAAGATGGAATCCTATGATTTGGAGTAGATAGGGGTGACCGCCGGTTACTTCATACCCCCATTCAGCTATTTTTCTATTTATATCGATTGCATGAGAGTTTTCTTGTTTCAAAAAAGCCATTGTTTCTCGTTTTTTCAATAATCCCAATTGAATGGTGAAAAATATATCGGAAAAAGATGCAGCCTGAAGGCTATCATTTTCCTGATAAGATTGAGAAACATTCTTGCTGCTGACAACCAAATAGGAAAGGTTGCTTATCTGTCCAGTCAATTGTTTTAACTTGCTGTAAAATTCAGTTCCAAATGCCTTCTTTTCCACAAGACATTCAAACCCATCCATAATAATAGTAAGCTGATATTTTTTTGTAGTATTTTCTATGAATTGGGTAATCTTTTCATTGCTATGGCCAACAGGCTTTTTTTCTTCTTCAGTATCTTCGACCTCTTCTTTGTGTTCTGAATCTTCAACTGTCTGTGGTGCTGCATTTTTTTTTTGCTGTTTTGGTTGTTCTTCTCTAATTTTCTGGGTATTGAGAATAAGACCTATCTCGCCCATAACATCATCCCAGAAATTAGTTGGAGCTTGGTAATGAGGGTCATTGAAATCAATGTAGATAAAAATGTGGCGTTTCGGGAGCATTCCTTGCAACTGTTGGACATCTTCTCTTAAAAGGTGTAGAACCAATGATGTTTTGCCTATCTTTTGGGCACCAAATAAAAAGACACTTTGATTATTGCTCAGATGTTCAAGTATTTCTCTGGTTTCAATCCCCCGACCGTAGAAGTAAATTTCTTCCTGAATAGGCTTTTTCCAGCCGAATGCGGTCTGTTGCTCCATTCTTTAACTCCTTGCAACTATTTTTTATGGCATAGTCTGTTTTGTAGTAATTATTCAGATGTGTAATAAAGGAGAAAAGGAGAAAATGGGAAGTGGAGAAGATTAATAGGAGTCAGAATATTCGGTGGTGTCTGAATTAGGCTAAATATTAGTTGTGTTGACAATCAGAGCAGGGACAAGCCCTGCAGCTACATCTCTTTTTGTAGCTGCGATCTGCCAGAGGTGCTCTCCTCTTGTGGTCGCTTATTAGCTTATAAATGAGAAATGTTTTCCCTATCCACCAAGAGTTAGCTATTTACAGACACTACAGAATATTCTTAATTCTGTCCTTCTGTATTCTCCCCTGTTCTCCCTTTTCTCCATTTCTCCTTATCTTACACATTTAGTATGGCTAAATAGTTACGAAATTTCTTCCCTACTCTATTCTAAACCTTACAGGCAAGATATACCAGACACAAACAGGAGAGCTATTGACCATTGGCTTTGAAAACTGCCACTTGCGTACAGCCTTTATTGCATTTTCAGCAAATGAAGGGAATTGCCTCAAATCATCCTTAATGACCTCTACTCTGACGGGATTACCATCCCCATCAACCAGAATCTTCAGTAAAATCAGCCCATTAATACCCTTGCAGGCTAATGCAGGGTATTCTATCTTTGCATATTTAATCACCCTGATAGGTTCATCTAAATCCGAAACATCAGCGACTATTTCTTCTGAGCCTTGTTCTGTCACACCCTTGCCGCCCTCCTCTCCCATGATGGGTCTTTCTATGACAGCTGGAGGGGCTATGATATGAGATGGTGCAACGCTTGGCACTACTATGGGATTAGCCTCTATGGTGTTGCTTTCCTGAGCCGCCAGGGGTGCTACCAATGGCAACGGGCTGCCAGCTATTGGTTTTCTTTCCGCAACTATTGGAGGTGCTAATGATGGGTTTGTCAGCGGTTTTACTGTCCGTATCTCTTCCTTGTTATAATTTAACTCTATGGTGATTGGCTTCGAGGGCTGGATATGTTCATCATGAGAAAGGATGAAGAAAAACAATCCGTGCATCAAGAGTGAGGCAAATAAAGAAATATTCATAATCCCTTGTTCATTTTTCTTCATCCTCATCCCTGTACCTTTGCATTTTTGGGTAAGACAGAGGGCAGTCCCCTACGGCTGCGGCTGAACATGTATCGCCAATTGGCTCACTCCAAGACTTTTGTAGGGGCAATTCATGAATTGCCCCTACCTTAGTGGTTGAACATGAATCGCCAACTGGCTCACCCCAAGACCCTTTAAGAGGTCAAGTAGATGAACCACTCTCCCGTGAAAAACCTTTTCATCAGCAGAAACAATCACCTGAAGCCGTGGATCCTCTTTGACCTGCTTTTCAATACTTTGGACAAGCTCTTTTTCATTTATGCAATATCCATTGTAAGCAATATTACCCTTGACATCTAAGGACACAGTTATCGGTCTATGAGACGAGACTTGCCCATGAACAGCCTTTGGAATTTTTATTCCAAACACCTGAGGTCCAATAACCTGTGCTACCAAAAGAAAGATTATCAGGATAACCAAAATAATGTCCACAAATGGCGTAATATTTATCTCTGTAAGCAGATCTTCATCCTGATGCTTCATTTCCCGCCCCTCTCCTGATGGTATATCTTTAGTACCATGTGGGATAAGGCATCAGCATAAACCATCATAGCCTGCACCTTTTTCTTAAAGACATTATAACATATTGCGGCTGGAATAGCTACAAAAAGTCCCATGGCTGTTGCCACAAGAGCCTCAGAAATACCTGTTATCACTGATCCCCCGCCCTGTCCGGAGACAGCCAGATCCTTGAATGAGCGGATAATGCCAAGAACCGTGCCGAAAAGCCCGATAAACGGTGCATTTGCCCCAAGTGTTCCCAAGAATGCCAGCCTTTTTTCTAATTTCATCTTGGTAATTGCTTCTTCCTGCTCCATTGCCTCCCGCATTGCCTCATAAGACCCAAGATGAGATGTTGAAATTCCTGCCTCAAGAATATGGGTGATTGAGGATGGATGAGCGGATAATACCTCAGATACCACTGATAAGCCGACTGACTCAAGGCCTCTCTCATTCATCACATCCCAGAGCTTTTTTGTCTTCTGCCCTAATTGACGATAGACAAGAATCCTCTCAATGATCACGGCTATGGATAAAACACTTAAAATAATAAGCAGCCAAAGTATCCAATCGCTGCCGCCAAGGGCAATATTCATCAAGGCTTGTGTAAGATTCATTGTTTCCTCCGGTATTGTAATACTCGCAATCGCTCAATAACCTGTGGATTTTACATGTCAATCTCCTGTCGTGCCGAATTCCTATTCCGTAACAGCCTGTCGTGGTGTTCCCGTAGGGGCAAACCCCCCGTGGTTGCCCTCTGTGAATCTGTGGTTGCCCTCTGTGAATCTGTGGTTGCCCTCTGTGAATCTGTGGTTGCCCTCTGTCTGTAATCGCCCTCTGCGTAAAACACCCTACATGGTTGCCCATGTAGTGCATGTGTGGTTGCTCCATAATCAGGGCAGGCACGGGTCAGGGCAGACACGGGTCAGGGCAGGCACGGGGGCACTGCCCCTACACCAGACACCAGACTATGAACAAACCCTCTGCGGTGTTCCCGTAGGGGCAAACCCCCCGTGGTTGCCCTCTGTGAATCTGTGGTTGCCCTCTGTGAATCTGTGGTTGCCCTCTGTCTGTAATCGCCCTCTGCGTAAAACACCCTACATGGT
>JAHIZN010000028.1 GCA_018814245.1 bacterium | reverse complement strand
TGTCAATTGGAATATCTTTAAGGCAATACAGGCAATCATTGTATACAATATTAGATTGTTGCACGGTCAATTGTTCACCGAGAATTGCTGTTGTAGGGACATCCCTGCCAGAGAGGCTCTCCTCTTGTGGGTGTCCGTTAAGCAGGAACAAGGGGGTAGCACCCCTGGCACCCTGCAGCTACGATGTGATCGATTGTTGTGTGTAGGAATCTTTGTAGCTGCGACCCTTGTGGTCGCTTATTTGGTGGGGCAGAAACAGGGGAGGCAATACCTCTGTCACCCCCTGCATTCGCAGAGCCTGCCCCTGCAAATGCAGGGGGCAGGCTCTGTCCATACATAATTAACTATGCGATAATTAACAGTTGACACGACACTAATATTATCAAATGTCTTCTATTCAAGGATACCATCAAACAAACAACAATAGCCCTGAAGGGTTGATATTATTATAAGCATGACATTACCAACGATGAATTGTTGTGATGTGAATTCTCTATATGAACAGGTTGCAAATTTTTGGAGGGATAAAATGGCAGATGAACATTCTTTTGATATAGTAAGTACAATTGATTTGCAAGAGGTAATGAATTCTGTACAGCAGGCAATAAAAGAAATAAGTCAGAGATTTGATTTCAAGGGGAGTAAAAGCAGCGTAGAGTTTAATAAGGACGCATCTGAGGTAACGCTTATCTCAGACGATGAACATAAGATGAAAACCGTTATAGATGTGCTTCAATCTAAATTAGTCAAGCGGGAAGTATCCTTGAAATCGCTTCAATATGGGAAGATAGAAAAAGCAGCAGGGAACACGGTGAGGCAGGTAATTACCTTTCAACAGGGGATTGCTCAGGATAAGGCAAAAGAAATAGTGAAGATAATTAAAGACTTAAAGATAAAGGTTCAGGCAGGGATTCAAAAAGATCAGGTGCGAGTGAGGGCTAATAAGATTGACGATCTGCAGACAGTCATTAGTATGCTTAAAGAGAAGGACTTGGACATACATATGGAGTTTATAAATTACAGGTAGGGGCGAACCTATGTGTTCGCCCTTAATCAGGGCAGACACATAGGTCTGCTCCGACCAATCTGCATATTATTACAAGGTGGTGATAAAAAAAATGAAAAGAATAGTATTTAGCTTGATAATGGTGATGACTGTAAACAATGTGCAGGCTGCACCTATTGACCTGCAGATTGGGTGTCGGCCTCAGGGTATGGGTGGGGCGTATGTAGCAGTGGTGGACGATGCCAATGCTGTGTACTGGAATCCAGCCGGGCTTATTAATGTTAAATCAAAAGAGTTTGGTTTTGCATACCTGAAGCCTATGGGTGTTGATGGCGTAAGTGTATCATGTTCGTCCTTGGCTGTGCCATTTGGCAATAAATGGGCTATTGGGATAAATTATCTTGCTAATATGGCAAAACTTGAAGAGGGCAGGGATGCGAGGTATAAAGAAAATAAAATGCAGGAGACAACCCTTATTCTTGCAGGTGCCCATAAGTTTACATCAGTGCTATCTGCCGGGATAAGTGTAAAACGGTTTGGGCTGGATGCATCACTTGACAGTGGTGGTGGATTTGGATGTGATATGGGGCTTTTGTACAATTATCCTATAAAAGGGGAAAATCAAATAGGTATTGGACTATTGTTACGAAACTTTTTAGCTGACCTCAAGGATGAATCATTCCCTGCAACAGTAAGGTTTGGTTTGTCCAGCAAGCTATACAATGAGCGGTTGATTGTGGCTGCAGATGTTAATACCAAAAAGGGTGTAAATGAGAAAAAAGATTATTCATTGCAGCATCATGTCGGGTGCGAGGTTGAAGTTGCAGAAGGTATGTGGCTCAGGGCAGGGGAAGACAGGGGGAATCTATCTGCCGGCATAGGTTTTTCCCTTCGTAACTGGCAATTGGATTATGCATTTAATAAACTTGAAGACTATGATCTTGACCATTCCCATCGGGTCTCAATACTGATGAGGTTTTGAACATCTCAGGTATTCAGAAATCAGGAGTCAGGAGTCAGAATTCAGAATTCAGATGGGCAGGGACAAGCCCTGCAGCTACAGCTATTCGTGGAGACTTGTAGCTTGCGACCCTTGTGGTCGCCTCTTGCGTATGTCAGCAGAGGACAATGGAGTAGCTGCAGGGCTTGTCCCTGCCTCTGATTGTCAACATAACTAATATTCAGCCTAATTCAGACACTACCGAAAATCTCATCTTTTCCTCTCTCCCTCTGCGTTCTTTGCGAATCCTTTGCGATCTCTGCGAGAACCTCTTTTTCATAAACTGTCATCAATTCTCCTGTGATTATCTATAGTTATCCCATCCTCAATCTCCCATTGCATCTTCTTCCTCTTTCCCTGTCGTACCTTGCGGATATAGGCTATAATGCATATAATAGGCAGTGCTGCCCAGATAAGGGTAGTATCAGTAAAACGGTAGAACCAGTTATATCGCCTGCCAAGGGATGTATGCCATGCTGTCTCAAGTGAATGGGGATCAATGCCAAATGAGTTTATCATGGCTGTATCAAAATCATGTCCACTGGCAATCTCTCGTATCAGTTGGTTAAGATTCTCATGTCCATACTCTTTTATGATGTAGGTTACAACATCTAAACTCTGGCTATATGCCAGTTCTGCCCTTTTCCTATTAGACGGAAAATACCAACTCAACAGGTCAAGTGGAAGAAGGGAATGGGTTAGGAATGCCTCAGTCAATCGAATATCATCCGGGATATGCCAGGCATCAGACTCATAATGCATTGCCAACCCTTCGTTCAGCCATCTTGGCAAGAAATGTCCTTTTGCTGACTGATTTAATAAGATGTGGGTGTATTCATGCCGTATCAGTCGCTCTATCTCTGATTTATCCCCAAACCTTCTTGGGGAAAGAATAACAATCCGATTGGTTTTATCAGCCAGACCAACTGCCCATTTCTCTGCGATTCCGCTTAGATTTTCAAATACTCCTCTGGATGGGGCAATGATGATATATACCGGATTATTTATGGCATAATCACCCAGCAGCAACCTAATCTGCGAATGAAAATTATTGGCAATCGATAGGGTAGTTTTCGCTATTTGTTGGTCTTTCTCAGTAAAGGCGACAACAAAATGCTTGCCAATGATTGTCTGCCAGATATATCCCTTTGAGTCTGTATTTGTCTGTATAGATTGCTTGTTTGTCTCTCGCAAAGACGGATTTGATTGATTATCTGCCGCAACATTAATCGGGGTAATCAGCATAATCAGAATAACTGCTGCCAAGCCATAATAATAACACTTATTCAGGGTTGTGGTTGATTGCTTGCTGCCTGACTGCATCCTATCCAATCACCTGCTTTATCACCAAATTCCCAGGGTCAAGCCTTTTTATGGCTTCACATTCCTTTCTTGCCTCAATTTGCCTGCTCAACCTTAAATATGCATCAACCAATTTTTCCCGAAGCGGCACGCTCCCAATAGCTTGATTTATTTTTAGCAGTTCCTTGTAGGCAGCTATTGCCTCCTCAATCTTCCCCTCCTCAAGGTAGGTACGATGCAGGTTATTCAGAGCTACAGAATAGCTGATATCAGACTTGAGTGCATCCTTAAATTCTTTAACTGCTCCTTTGTAGTCTTTCATCTCTAAGTAAACCAATCCTAAACAGTTATGCGGGTCAGGGTTGAGCGGGTCAACCTTGATTGCCTGCTGGTATGGGGCTAATGCCTGCTCCAGCGAAGCCTCTTGTATCTTGCTTAAAAGGTAATAGGATGCACCAATGATACAATGTCCCACAGAATCATGTGGGTTGAATCTTATCAGGGTTTGTGCCCGTTTGATTGTTGTATCCAGGGTTTCTTTTTGTGGATTTGCCTGAGCCTTGTTAATATAAAACGCTGCCACCTCTCGCAAGTACTGAATTTCATGGGGGTTATATTTTACTGCCCGTTCAAAGCGATAAATGGCCTGCTGTTCCATCTCTGTATTTCCCTGCAAGAGCGTGCCTTGTTCATAATTAAAGTCAGCAATACATGGACGAATAACCATACATATTAAAAAGGCTATCCCGCCAACAATAGCAGCTGACATGACTATTATCTTTATCAACCAATCATTCAGCCAGTTCAGTTTTATTACCCGTGGTTCATTTGCGGCAGATGAAACTATCAGCCCCATCATTACCCAGAAGGGACAAGAGTCAGTAACACCGGTAGGACTGAGTTGATTCTGGATAAGGTGGGCAATAATGCCGCCGCCCATGGCACAAAGGTAAAGCCTCTGGTCAGGGAAGGTTCGATATGTCTTTATCCAGAGGATACAGAGAAAAACAAGCAAACAAAGGTAAGATAATATCCCTGTCAATCCAGAAGACACAGCAATATCCAGCAATTCATTGTGGGCAGATGCAGCTACTGCATAGGCACCCTCTGCCCTGGCTGATTCAATGGATTTGTATTGGGGGTAGACAATACCAAGGGTATCAAGCCCTGTGCCAAGAATAGGGTTTGCCTTGACAATGCGATACACACTCTTCCATATAAAAAATCTGGCTGGTCCGGCTGAAGGCAGCGATTCTGACAGTTGTCCCTCGATTTTCTCTTTTGGTTGCGTTGCTTTTGTTATCATCTCGTTTGCAGCCTGCTGAAATCTCAAGAATATGGATGTTTCTGGGTTAAGGTTAAACCCGAGGGTAATAATAAAGATAATCCCGGCAATAACCAGCACCTCTTTTTTGAGAAAAGCCTTCCAGAACAAGCCGCATATCAGTACCAACCCGCCAAATAATCCAAGATAAGCCGACCTGGTCTGAGATGTGCAAAAGCCAATGTACATGAGGATAAGGAATATAGGATAGATGTATTTGAAATTTTGATTGGGTGTTGCTGTTGATGATATTGTTGCCATCTTTTTTTTCTTTGGAGCAGGCTGTGATATAGGCTTGTTGGCAAGTGAAAACAGATACAGGCAAAACCCAGCAATAATTCCAAAAGAGAGATAATTGCCAAAACCAATCGGATTACCAAAGGTAGAAGGACATCGACCGCTATTAAACAGCTCCCATTTTACAGGATCAAGCCCAAGCCTTTGAATAACACCATATGCCCCGGCAACCACGCAGGAAAGGGTAATGGCACTCAATACCCAGGGTATCTTTGCCCTGTCAATAAAATTGATGGTAATGAAAAATATCAGCACATAACTAATTAAGGATAAAAGCCCCTCATGATGCCCATAAAAGCCCAGAAAGCTAACCCATGGGTTAACAGAACATACGGTTGCCGCTATATTAACCGCTACATAAACAAGCACTGCCCAACATAATGGATTCCAGTTAAGCCGTATCTCGCCACTGAATACTATTCCTGCTATCCAGAACCACAGGATGATAATAAGCAATACATGAAAACAGGCAAACTTCTGGATGTCAAGGCTGTTCATGTTTAGCCCAAAGAAAAGTGGGACGATGAAGATAAGAAGGGACAGCAACAAGGCAATTGTCTTGTTGAAATAGTCGGGTAGTTTATTGAGTTGCTTTTTTGTTGACATGATTTTCTCCTTCCTTTTTGTGTAATGAAAGGGGATAGAAAACGCAGGCTGCTGACACCGTCATTTTCGTCGCAATCCTTTTTTCATCAAGCTATATGGACAACCCCCCGGTGGTTGCCCTCTATCCCTTAGTTTAGCGATGAAGGGGTGCGATAGTGTGCTGGTTCACCGTGAATCGTAATTTTCAATTCAATTATTAAGCGACTTTTCTTGGGGTCATGCTCAAGACCAAATCATGTCAATCTTGTTTACAGAGAAAGAATCACAAAGGGTGTAACTTCATAGATACAACCATG
>JAHIZN010000193.1 GCA_018814245.1 bacterium | reverse complement strand
TTGCTGCCACCAGCAGTACGCCGGGCATGGGCAGCCCTCTGTTCTAATTCTTGGCAAATCAGCGATTTGCTATCGGAATGGGAACAGTATGTTGTTGCCCAAGGGCAGTGGCAGAAACATTGTTATGATGGCTATTGCCCTCCAGATAAGAACCCATACCTTGCACGGAATAATTTTGATTAGTCTGCTGACCACTAAGCATAATAGCTACAGACCAGTTTAGCTCATGCGCCAAGACAGGCTTACTGGATAAAAGAAACAAAAGGCATAAAAGGCAAGATTTGAGGATTAATTTGGTGCCGGAGGTTTTACTCATCTTCTCTCCTTTGGCCGATAGAAGAGGTAAAAACAGCTGATGTTGAATGTTGATTCATAAATTAAGTATAACACAAAAAAATAAAAATTGTCAAGCATTATTTTAACTTGTGTTAGCCCAAAGTAGAAAGGTATATGTCTTTACAAATACATGGTATACAGACATAAACCCCATAACCTTTGGGTATAGTAGGGGGGGGCAATGTTAAGGGTGTATAATATTGTCGGGGAAAAGGTATTTGAAAGAGTGCTGGAGATAAGTGATGTCAGTGATAGAAAATATTTATGGAAACCTGAAAATAATGATGGACAAATCCTTGCTTCTGGTGTATAGTTATATGTTGTTGAGGTCAATTTGCTCCCTCAGCAACGCTGCAGATGAAGAGTATCCACTGGTTGTTTGGCGCGAAGCGACTCACAATCAGCGGATGGAACAGATGCCCTGCTGGCACTCCTCATCCGCAGTGTTATCAGTATATGGATGAGGTACGAATAGAGAAGATAATGATAGCGAAATAAGGTAAGCGTTTAGTTGATTGCGTACAGCTTTTTAACCCTACAAAACATGAGGTAGTGAATAGTTACATAAAAAAATATGGTCAGATGTATGGCTGCCCAAATATAGATAACGAGGAGGTTTTTGATGAAGGAAAAGGTGCTTGCGGTGTTAGATGAGATACGGCCAGGGCTTATGGCTGATGGTGGCAATGTGGAACTGGTAGATGTCTCACCTGATGGAATAGTTAAGGTTAGACTTGTTGGTGCTTGTGGTTGCTGTCCAATGAGCCAGATGACCTTGAAATCCGGGATTGAAAGAGTATTGAAGGCAAGATTGCCTGAGATAAAAGAGGTTATAGGCGTATAAACAAACAATTAGCAGGAGCGGTTACAACCGCTCCTGCTAATTGATTAAGGGGGACAGTGTGTTTGAAATAACTAATAATAGTAATGACCAGATAAATACCTTTGCCTTAGGCAATGCCTTTTTGAAACAGGCAGTAGAGTTGGGCTGGATTGTTGGAAAAAAAGAAAGGGAGACAAAATCATTTTTTATTACAGAAAAGGGAAGGGAAGAACTCGGATCGTTTGGTATTGAGGTAGCAGAAATATTAAAATATAAGCCTATTCCAGAAAAGGCGGCTGGAGAAAATATTCAAAAAACTCTGATAAACCAGCAGCAGATGGTTGAAGAAAATATCCATCATATGGTTGTATACATAACCTCTGAAGAGGAAAGAATATTAAGAAAACATAATATCTCAGAGATTGAGCTTGGTATTCTGACCCCATCCCAGATAGCATTTTCTACAAATAACAAGATCACCATAGAAAGGGCAAGCCAATTAATATCCATGGCCAGCCTTAAAAAGCTGCCTGGTATTGGAGAAACCATGGTGAGCAAGCTTTATCTGATCGGCATTCGAAAGCCAGAGGATCTAAAATCTACAACCCCTGAAGAATTGAGGGATAAATTGGAAAAAAGGATTGGAGCACCAATTAGTGACCATATAAAGGCTGATTTGCAAAAAGCTATTGATTCACTTAATCGGTAGAAAGGGAAAATGGGAAAAGGAGGATGTGCGAGCATGAGTTTGTTAGAGATAAAAGATTTGCATGTTGAAATTGGAGATAGCATCTCTGGCAGAGGCAGCACCCCTGCCAAAGGTAAAAAGGTGCTGAATGGGCTTAATCTTACGATGGAACAGGGTGAGGTTCATGTGATTATGGGGCCAAACGGTTCAGGCAAAAGTACATTGACAATGTCTATCCTGGGGTATCCAGGCTATGAGATTACTGCTGGAACAATAACCTTTTCAGGGACAGAATTAAACCCTATGCCTATTTATGAAAGGGCACGGCTTGGTATCTCCATTGCCTATCAAACGCCGCCAGAGATACGGGGGGTAAAACTTCGGGATATTATTCGTATTGCAGGCAGCAAGCCGCTTTGGAATCCACAAGATGAACCAGAGGAAAATATTGCGACACCATTATTAAAAAAAGTAGGGCTAAACCCTGAACAATTCAGGGACAGGGACATTGGGGTAGGATTTTCAGGCGGGGAACGAAAACGGGCAGAGATTGCTCAGGTTTTTGCTGCCATGCCAAAATTGATGATACTGGATGAGCCTGATTCAGGGGTTGATATTGATTCATTGAAAACTATTGCAGTTGACCTCGGTGAATATATCAAAGAGAATGCTTGTGCCTGCTTAATCATTACTCATTATCGACATATTTTACCATACCTTAAACCTGATATCGCCCATGTCATGTGTGGCGGAAAGATTATGAAAAGTGGAAACCCATTTGAGATATTTACCAAAATTGAGGAAAAGGGATATTGCGAATATCTTGGGTTGTGTCCGCCAGGGATAAAGGAAGAAACAGAAAGGGGGATGAAAATATGAGCTGGAAGGAAGAATTAACAAAAAAAGCATCTGATGCTCAGGATAAACCAGCTAAATTTGGTGAAGATATAGATATTTCACAATTCAGGGAAGAGGCATCAGTCGTGCAGCAAGTAGCCTCTATATCTCAACTTCCTGATGATGTTGCTGGAAATGCTAAAAGTGTGGGAATAAATCCTGATGAGGATAACCGCTCCGGCACATTTTTTCAGCTTGACCATTCGGTTGTTTTAGCCTGTCAAAAGAAAGAGATGGAAGGTGTGGAGGTATTAAGTACTACACAGGCAATTAGTCAATATGATTGGCTCAAGGATTATTACTGGAAGGCTGCGGCAGTGGATGCAGATAAATATACAGCCATGGCAGAACTTCACCAGAATGCCGGTTATTTTATTCGTGCCAAGGCAGGGGCACGACTTACCATGCCCGTTCAAGCCTGTTTGTTTATCGGCACTCAAGGGCTGGTTCAATCTGTTCATAATATTATTATTGCAGAAGAGGGATCCGAGCTTCATGTTATTGCCGGATGTACTACCCATCCAAGTGTCTCTTCTGGTATGCATATCGGGGTTTCAGAGTTTTATGTAAAGAAAGGGGCAACCGTCACCTTTACCATGATCCATGGCTGGGCAGAGGATGTGGATGTAAGACCAAGAACAGGGGCAATTATTGAAGAGGGCGGAACATTTATTAGTAATTATATCTGCTTCAAGCCTGTCCGAAGTATCCAGATGTATCCAACCGCAACTTGTGTTGGCAAGGATGCAAGGGTAAGGTTTCATTCCCTGATCTATGGCTCAAAGAATTCATTGTTTGATATCGGTTCAAGGGTATTTCTTCAGGCTGAAGGCAGCCGTGCAGAGATGACAGCCAGAATTATTGCTGCTGATTCATCCAGAATGATCAGCCGCGGACACCTGATTGGTGAGGTGTCTGAAACCAAGGGGCATCTTGAATGCCGCGGATTGCTCTTGGGTAATAAGGCAAGTATTCACGCCATACCAGAGATTGAGGGCAAGGCAGAGGGGTGTGATCTCTCGCATGAGGCTGCGGTAGGAAAGATACAACAAGCACAATTGTGCTACCTGATGAGCCGCGGCTTGAATGAGGAAGAGGCAACAGCATTGATTGTCCGCGGATTCCTTGACCCTGAAATACCGGGACTGCCTGAACACCTGAAGTATGAGATAAAACGCACTATAGAGATGACCTCAGAAAAGGTGATGTAGGTAAATATCCAGAAGTCAGAATTCAGGAGTCAGAATGGAGACAGCGACTACAAGAGAAGAGCACCTGCCAAAGGTGCTACCTTCTTGTCCATGTCTTAATCATGTCTTACATCTGAATAGTTGCATTTTTTCGACCTGTGCGGTTGTGGTATTAAGCTACAGGAATACAGCGATAAAATGCAAATTAGTTATCGATTTTCTTAAATGTCCTGTAGGGACAACATATCGGTAGAAATAAATATTATCCAAATATAAATGCCGTAGGCATGATATATGAAATTCAATCGGTTTGAAATTATACAGTTCCTACGGAACTGATTGATTTGTTTA
>JAHIZN010000192.1 GCA_018814245.1 bacterium | reverse complement strand
CTTTTGTAGCCTGAGATTCTAATGTCTCAATACGCAGCCGAAGCTGAGTATCCGATGCTAACAATGACTCGATTAATTGCACAACGGCATCTGGTCCTGCTTCATAAATACGCAGAATATCTTTTTGTGTGAGTGTAACTATCTGATCTCCCATGTGCAACAATATGGCACATTTTATCTTAAAATGCAAGCAATAATTTCATTTCTCAGAGATTTTTGGTTGATTCAAAATGTGTATGAAATAACAATAGCTGAGTAGTTACAAAAATCACAACATACTTGAACTGTTTTGACTTACAATTATGGTGTAAAATGTCAATGACAACGAAAAGAGAAAGAGCCACAAAGGGTGTAAATCTATAGGGAAAATATTGCAACGATAACAGGAATAATTGCAAATGAGAAGTAGCACCTCTGGCGGAGGTAGCACCTCTGGCGGAAGAGACTGGCAAGGGTTGTATCTTAAGAATTAACACCCTTTGGGACTCTTCCTCTGTAACTGACACATTACCTATCAGATACTCTCCTCTTATGGGTGTCCGATTTCTGCAGCAGGGTAAAAAAACTTTTAGAGTATAAGAAATCAAGGGAAAGCAGTAAATATGGCTCTTTCTTGTCTCAAATGGGTAATCTTGTTTTATCGGTTCTTCTGTAAATTTTGTGAAAATAGGCTAACCTGTGCAAGTAGAAATCACCACTTGTTTGCAGAGAAAGAATCACAAAGGGTGTAACTTCTTAAGACTATAGCCCTTGTCATGTTCTTCCAGTTGCAAGTACCTAAATTAATCGTCAATTATTTTCCCTATAGATTACACCCTTTGTGGTTCTTTCTTCTTTCGTTGCACTTGCTACTGGCTAACAAGAGTGAATTAGAAGCTAATGATTCCAAAGAATCAGATGTTAAGGATAATAATGGAGAGAACTTAAATATAAAGATAGAAGAACTAAAGGAACGGATGAAGGGATACAATGAGTTATTGGAGGGATTGAAAAAGAGTGGGGAGACTCAAGGTCACTGACAGATGCAGACAGCCGAATGATGATAAACAACCAAAAAGCAGATGTATGTTATAATGTTCAGATGGCAACAGATAGTAAGCATAAGTTAATTATAGACTATGAAGTTACGAATGAGGTAAATGATGAGAAGCAGTTAAGTAATATGAGCAAGAGAGCGAAGATCCGTTTTAGGGGTAGAAAAGCTGGAGGTATTGGCAGACAAAGGGTATTATAGTGCAGTAGAGATAAAGGGAATGCGAAAGATAATGGTATAACGCCATATATTCCAGAGCCGAAAAGGAGAGTATCTAAGGAGATAAATATTCCTGAACCTGAGTTTCATCTGAGTAAATTTAAGTATAATAAAGAGAAGAATATATATACTTGCCCCGGCAATCATGAATTAATCTCCAAGCATAAAAGAGAGCATCACGGAAAGATGATGAAATTATACAAAACAACAAGTTGTAACGGTTGTGAGTTAAGGAATAAATGTACCCATAGTATAGAAGGACGGGTAATATATCGTTGGAAACATGAAGAGCTAATAGAAGAGATGAGAGAAAGGGTAAAGACAGAGCATGAGAAGGTGAAGAAGAGGAGAGAGATAGTAGAACATCCGTTTGGGACAATAAAAAGGGCATTTAATCAAGGGTATATGCTTATGAAAGGGATGGATAAGGTAGGAGCAGAAATAGGGCTGACTGTGCTTGTTTATAACCTTACAAGGGTAATAAACATAGTTGGAATAAGTAAAATAATAGATTTCGTAAGAAAAACCACTCAATCGATAAAAATGGGTGTTATAGACTCTAATTATTCATGGTTTTTATGTCTTATCTTGAGGGAAATATACTGGATAAGAATTAAAAATTAACCCTATATCCGATTGCCTGTTCTTTAATAGTAAGATTAAAATGAGTTTTCACACAGTCTGCAAGGGGTTTGCCCCTACAAGAAATTGTTATTGCAAATTTAGATGTGATGGTGTACAATAGGTTTGTTTCTGTTGTAGGGGCAGTGCCCCCGTGCCTGCCCTCTGTTTCGGACAGAGACAAGGGTTTTCTTTTACTGATTCTTATTTGTAATAGTTCACCGCAGAGACGCAGAGGCACAGAGAATGGAAACTAATCAGATCACAAAAAAAGACTAAGTCATTGTAACAAAATAAATTAATCAAAAACATTCTTGTGTTCCCATACGCTCATTATACAGAAAATAAGAATATGTTCAAGTTATTTTGTTACGCTGCCTAAAATTGGTAAGGCAAGTTGATTTGCCGGTAGTTTACAATGTTAATTTCAATGTTTCTGTCTTAAGGGATGGAATCAAGCGTATGGACAATAAACTTTAAGT
>JAHIZN010000027.1 GCA_018814245.1 bacterium | reverse complement strand
GCAAACAATATATATTAGTAATCGTTCAGGCTATAACATTAAAAAGAGTAAGAAGGGGGATATGGAGATATGACATGAGATATGGGGATAATAATATAATCAATGCCTTAAAATCGAAGGGAAGATTACAGGGTTATCATTCCTAAGGGGATAAGTTGTATTATCTTCATATTTTTCTAATCCCTATATCTCCTTATCTCCTCCATAATCCCCCACATCTCCTTTTCTTACACTACCTGAACGGTTACATATATTATACCCTATTCAACATATTCAAGTCAAGGAAAATCTTTCAAGTTGTGCAAATTAACCTTTTAACATTAGAATCAGACATCTGTTGCTGCAGGGGTCAGTCCCCTGTGTCTGCCCTCTGTCTCTCTTGTTGATACCAGAGATACTATCGCTTTAGCCTCCTCAGGTTCAAAAGCGATTCAATCTCCCTTACCTTCAGCAATTTACACATTCCTATAAAGATTATACTTCCTGCAAGTACCCCCCAGACTGTCCGGGCAGCATAGCCATCAAGTCTTATGTTTATATACCAACAGACCATACCCATTACCCCTGAGGCAATCAATATTCGCCAATAAGAGGATCGAAGAATCCCTTGAAAAGAGAAGAGAACAAGGGCATTGTCCATGGTTTTTATCCTTTTCTTTAGCAGGAATAACAAAGACCCCATATTTATCATGGCAGAGATGGATGTAGCCAATGCCAGTCCCATGTGTCCCATAAATCTTATCAGAATAAGATTCAGGATAATATTAATACCTACACAAATAATGCTGATTTTGACAGGTGTTCTCGTATCCTTTAATGAATAAAAGGTGGGAACAAGTGTTTTCAGGGCAGCATATGGGAAAAGCCCAATTGCATAGCAAATAAGGGCATGAGCCGTGGCAATGGTATCCTGTTGATGAAACGCTCCTCGTTCATAGATCAAGCCAATGATTGGTTCGCTCAAAACTATCAAGCCCACTGTTGATGGAATGGTCAAAAGAAAGAGCAGCCTGAAACAAATGGATAGGATATTTTTTATGCCGGCAATATCACCCCTTGAAACACAGGCAGCAACTGTGGGCAGGCTCACAGTACCAATTGCTACCCCAAACACCCCTAATGGCAGATACATCAGCCGAAAGCTGTAATTTAGCCATGAAACGCTTCCATCATGGAGGAATGAAGCTAGCAGGGTATTGATAAAAATATTTATCTGCATTGCTGCCAAGCCGATAGAGGCAGGTGCCATTACCTTGATAATCCTTCTTACTCCCTCATCCCTGAAGCTAATCCGGAATGTATATCGAAACCCTGCCTTTATCAATGAGGGAACCTGAATAAGGAGTTGCGCAAGTCCACCCAATAATGCCCCTATTGCCATGCCTATAATTGGCTCTTTAAGAAAGGGACAGATAAGAAACCCTGCTCCAATCATGCAAATATTAAAGGTTGTCGGGGCAAGTGCCGAGATGGTAAAATGATGCAAAGAATTTAATGTCCCCATGACTAAGGCAGAGATACTTACCAGAATAAGAAATGGGAACATAATCTGGGTGAGGGTAATTGTCAGTTGAGTTTTTCCGGGTGTTTCGGCAAATCCTGGGGCAATCAAGCTGACAATATTTGGAGCAAATACTATTCCTATAATGGTAATGAGGGAAAGAATAAGCAGCAAGGCATTGATCGCCATGTTTGCCATCCTGAAGGCATCCTGAAGTGATTTTTTTTTCATGTAATCTGTAAACACCGGGACAAAGGCAGAGGAAAGTGCACCCTCCGCAAACATGTCCCGCAAGAGATTTGGAATTCTGAAGGCAGCCACAAAGGCATCATTCACCAATGATGCTCCAAAGAAAAAAGCAAAGACCTGCTCCCGTACCAATCCCAAAATCCTCGAAAGCATGGTTGCTCCACTGACGATACTGACGGATTTGGCTATTGATTTGTTTTCGCTTGCTTTGTTCATTTTTTGCCTTGTTTGTTGCTGATGTAATTGTTTGCTGCTTTGAGGACAGGGATAAAGGGGTAGCACTCCTGGCACCCTGTCCCTACAAGGGATTTATTACTGACAATTTTTATTGCCGATTGGAAACTTTTATTGCCTGAGGAATAATTGGCGCAAATGATGCTGCTTTGGTGCAGATTAGGCTGAGGTTATTGACTTCATCCCATCCATATAATTCTGAAGCACCTCTGGAACAGCCACGCTTCCATCTGCTTGTTGATAATTTTCTAAGATAGCAACCAGTGTTCTGCCCACAGCCAGCCCCGATCCATTCAGGGTATGAACAAATGATGGTTTTGCTTCCGGTGTTTCCCGAAACCTTATGTTTGCCCGTCTTGCCTGATAATCTTCAAAATTGCTGCACGAAGAGATCTCTTTATAACACCCAAGACCAGGAAGCCAGACCTCAATATCATATGTTTTAGATGCAGAAAACCCCAAATCACCAGTACAGAGGACAATTACCCGATATGGGATCTCCAGCAGTTTCAATACCTCTTCTGCATTCTCCAGCAGCCTTTCTAATTCATCATAAGAATTTTCAGGCTTGACAAACTTAACCAATTCTACTTTATTAAACTGATGCTGCCGAATAAGACCACGGGTATCCTTGCCATAAGAGCCAGCCTCTGCCCGAAAACAAGGGGTATATGCCGTATAATAAAGCGGTAAATTCCTTCCATCAATAATCTCATCCCGATGTATGTTTGTTACCGGCACCTCAGCCGTTGGGATAAGGTAATAATCCGTACCATTACACTTGAACAGATCCTCTTCAAATTTGGGGAGTTGTCCAGTACCAGTCATGCTGGCAGAATTAACCATAAATGGAGGCAATATCTCCTGATAGCCATGTTTTTTGGTATGAAGATCCAGCATAAAATTAATCAATGCCCGCTCTAATCTTGCCCCAGCCCCTTTATAAAGACAAAATCGTGCCCCTGTTATCTTTGCAGCACGCTCAAAATCCAGGATACCAAGTGCCTCACCAACATCCCAATGCGGCTTTGGCTCAAAAGCCATCTCACAAGGATTGCCCCACTTTTTTACCTCGACATTGTCTTGCTCATTTTTTCCTGTGGGCACGGTATCTTGCGGAATATTTGGGATAAGAAGGATTGCTGCCTTAATCGTATCCTCAATCTCCCTTAATGCTCCATCCAGATTTTTTATTTTTTCTGAGGTCTCCTTCATCTCTTTCAGCAAATCATCAGCAGAACTACCTTGTTTTTTCCGTCTGCCAATCTCTTCAGAGGCAATATTGCGTTGACACTTTAACTGTTCTGCCTCAGCAAGGTTTCTTCTCCTCTTCTCATCTGCCTCTAATAATGTGTCAAGCAATCTTTCAACATTTCCGCTGCGGGATGAAAGTTTTTCCCTGATCATCTCTGGATTCTCGCGAATAAGCTTGATATCTAACATGCTGTTTTTCTCTCCTTACCTGAAGTCTGTATAAAGAGCAAGGCTGAAGCCTTTTCTACATTCAAATCAGACAATGTAGAAAACCCTTTAGGGTTGTGCTGCCTTATCTCATCATCTTCCGTGATATCTCAGCAGCCCTTTTGGGTTCCATTTTGGCTAACACCGCTGATTTCACAGGGCTACTCATCTTTTTAAGAATATTTACAATCTGGCGGTCATCCATGTTTTGAAATATCTCTATAATCTTTTTTGGACTCATCTTTTCAAAACAGGTAGCCTGTTCCTGCCATTTATCCTCTTCAGTTTTTTGATCAGATTTCTCTTTTTCCCATGCAGTTTTTTCTTGAAAAATTTCTTGTTCTGACTGAGAAAGCTCCTGTTCCTTTTTTTTAAGCTCTTCTTCCTTTTCCTTGAGTTTTTGTTCCCATTTTTTTAATCTTTTTTCTTGTTCCTCTCTATTTTTCTTTAGTGTATCCATTTTTAAATCGATAGTCTCTTTCCAGTTAGATTTTTCCTCCTCTTCAACATTTTCTGTCGCTGGCTGATTGGGAGCAAATGCAGAACCTATTATCGGAAGATTTTGTAAAAGCACATCTTTATTATATACCTTAAACTTATCCAGCAACAAAAAAGAGATAATTAGCAAAGCACCAATCAAAATTATCAGAAAAAGTATAACAAAAAGTTGTCCACCACCACCAGCTTTTTTTTTCTCCTCTGCCATTTTTCAATTCCTCCTGCGGTATTATACCATTTCAAGTAATCGTTCAGGCTATAACATTAAAAGTGTAAGAAGGGGGATATGGAGATATGACATGAGATATGGGGATAATAATATAATCAATGCCTTAAAATCGAAGGGAAGATTACAGGGTTATCATTCCTAAGGGGATAAGTT
>JAHIZN010000453.1 GCA_018814245.1 bacterium | reverse complement strand
TATCTATCATGGCACAACAAAGTTGATAGGCATTCATAGTCATGAAGAGCTAAGGTTAAGCAAGAAACAACAGGAAGAATTTCAAAAAGACCAGGTTTATGAGCTTTTCCCTGAATATTATTTAATAAAGGTAAATCAATTTAATGATTTGGCACAGGATAAGCTGGATGAATGGATATATTTCTTAAAAAATGAGGTAATAGAAGATAGTTTTACGGCAAAAGGGCTAAAATCGGCAAAGAAGAAGCTGGATGTAATGAAGCTGCCTGAAAAAGAACAGTTATCATATAAATATTATTTGGAATCATTACATGATAGAGCCAGCTTTTATGAATCTACCTATGTGCAAGGAGAAAAAAAGGGTAGGAAAGAGGGCATGGAAAAAGGCATGGAAAAAGGCATGGAAAAAGGCATGGAAAAAGGCATTCAGGAGGCATTAAAAAAAATGATAGCAAGTGGGATTTCGGCAGATGAGGCTAAAAGAATATTAGAATAAATGTAACACTTTATTTTCCCTATAGTTTTTACACCCTTTGTGATTCTTTTTCTTTTTCGCTTGAATTCATCTGAAACGGTGTGCTGTTAAAATGAGTTTCTTTGCCTTTCCATGAAGGGCATGGGCAACCTTTAGATACAACCATACTGGAGCAGCACCAGTCAGAACAACCTCATTACCATCTCCTGCAAGTTCTTTTGCTTTTTGGAGATACAAATTAAGTTCAGAGAGTTTGGCAGTTTTAGTTTCGGAAAATAAGTCAGACAGGTCTATAACAATCATCATCCTCTCCCTACTTCTTCCGGAATAGGCAGAACTTTTCTGTCTCTAAATTCGTTATGAGGGTGCTCAATCTCCATGTATCTTATTTTATTTTCATCCTGCTTTTCCAGTGCTTTCCCTTTTTCAACATCCAGCATAACCTTTAATTGCCTTAAGCGGTAGGTATCCCAGAGTAAGGTAGCACCTTCCTTTTCTTCGGGATTGATTTTACCAAGGATATAGTCTCCAAAATTGCTAACATAATACTGAATGGTTTTATCATTCTTTTCAGGTAAAGCCCAGCTATTTCCACAAAACAGAGACCTATACCTCTCCTTCCTATCTGAAATGACAAGGGTTGGGGTTATCTTTACAGAACCAAGTCCAAGGGGCTTACCCATGCCAATTTTGTGATCACAGCCTTCCGGAAGTTTTAAGACAAAAAGCAATGCACCAAGCTCTATCTCAGAAAGATTCTCGAACCGAATGCGGGATTTGAATTTTGTTTCTGGTTTTACTGGTTGGATTTTGGTGTATTGGGTTTTATATTTTTCGATTTTAGCTTTATCCTTTTCCTCCCAATTTGTTCCTGCTTTATGCCAGTAAAGTTTATTGCCACGGATAGTTGTTTCTGAATTGTAGTGGTTTAGTCTCGATATATTGTCCGTATCCTGTACCAAGTAATGTTGAAATGTCGTAGGTTTGGGAGTAGATAATATCTTTGGGATAGCTTCTTCCATCAATGGATTTTCTTTGGGGTTCAATAGGATTGCATCCTCAAAAAAGACACGACCTGCAAAAGAATCTGCTCCCTTTTTAGCCGCTTTACCAAAAATCGTCTCTGCTAAATCTGTTTTGTCTTCATCCTGCAAAAAGTCTGGCACATGTTCACCATCTGGCACATGTTCACCAATAGACTTTTCATAGGCAAGCCTGAACATTCCTGTATGACCAAAGGAGACACGATCCCTACCTCGCGTATCCTTCCATTGGATGAAAAAGCAGGGAACACCGTCAGGCTGTTTTTTAAGCATTTCCAACAAATCTGCTTTATCCGTGCGGTCTTCATCTTTTTTGTAATTTTCGATGTCATATTCGTGAATTGGAATTTTGTTGACACTCGTATTAGGTTCATTGATAAGCCAATGCATATGCTTTTTATCCCCAAACAGACCGGATGAAACCAGAAAACCTCTTGTCGGGTGGCTGCTATCTGCTTTATCCTTAACTGAAGTTACCTTGGCGTATTTGAGTTTATAAGTAACCGCTACTTTTTGCCCTTTCCTATACTCATCTCTTTTGTGAAGATTGAGGGAAGGTGGTATCTGCTGAAAATAGACCGCTTCAAATTCAAATTCATTTAATCGCCTACCTAACCCATTTACAATCTTGGTGTATTTATCGAAAAGAGGACGGTAAATCTGGCATCCAGTACTGTCTTTTTTTGATGGGATAATCTTGTAGTTATGTCCTTCTTTCTTTAGAAAGCCAGCTTCAATCCGGGGATAACAGCAATCATTTTTATTTATCATGCAATCTTGATACGCATCTCTTAAGTTACTCTTATCCGCCAATCCCCTGTAATACAACCCCCTGTCCTCAAAGAACCCAAACTTACTCCAACTGACAATCTCCACCAGTGTTCTTATCATCCCCCGCAGGGAGCTGCCAGGGATGCGAATCCCGCCATTAGGTGAGAAAAAATCTGATTTGTCTTTTGCTTCCTTTCCGTCTTTTACCTCAGCCTCAGTTAAACAACCTCGAATATAAATTGGCGTAAGTGTCTCAAGGTTACAATCAATATACCCTGTTAATCTATCATCATCATGGTATTTATCATTTTCAGGTAAAGGCTCTGCCGAAACAGCCGGTGATTTATTCAGAGGGATAAAATTATAGGGTGCATTAGCTTCTTTTCTTGTTGGTAATACATTCCACAAATGTCTCTTAACTTTCTTCATATTTTTAGGCTCTTCCTTTATGTTAGAGGAAATCTCCATCCCCAATTTTGGAGCGATATTCTGAAGTCCTTCCTGTAAGCTACCCATATCAATCACCTCCTAAAGGTTTTTTGTCCTTATCGGTAAACTCTACAAACCGACAATCCTCATAACCTGCTTGTCCAAGTTCGTTGTAGCCAATATAGTTTCGTGTGTGAATCCTAATTGGCAAGTTACCCTCTTTGATGTTAGAAAATGGAACAACAAGATTGGTTCCCCTATCCTCAGTCAAAAAAGTACCCCCATCCTTTGGCTCACATCTTGTTCCATAGAGTGCCTGCCATGCATCGATCACATCCACATCCTCTCCTTCTTCATCTATCCTAAGCCTACCGGAGAAGATATTCTCATCATTTCTCCAGATGTATAGTTCCTTTGATTTGTCAAACAACCGTATTTTCTGGATGAATTTCGGCTCAAATTTTTCTCCTTGAAAACTGCCGCCACAAAATTCCCCAACCAGAACATTGTAGTCCAGATAGGCAACAAAATATCCATCCTCATTTCCCCAATCTTTAACAAGAGAGTCAAAATCAAGCTTGGGATATGGCTCTGCTTTGCTTTTCACAGAATAAGGCTTGAGTCCGTTTCCTTTAACCATTAGCTGCCTCCTTCAATTTCGGATTGTGGATTGCAGATTGAAGGGAATCGCAGAAACTGTTCAGCGTTGCTAAATCTGAGGGCGAAATATCCAGTCCATCCTTTTTCTCCTCAATTGTAATCTCTTGCCTATTCCATTGAATCTTTGCCAGCACACCCTTTAATATTCCCCTGCCAACATTCTTCTCTCCGCCAATAGGCAGGTCTTCATTCCACAGGTCTTTCAGGATTAGAAGCAGAAGCCCGGCTTCCCAATCCTGGTAATTGTTGTTTATGGTCATTTTGATCTATACAGCCTTATCATTTCCATCACCCCAGAGCGGCATTGAGTCAAAGAGTGCAGTTTTAATAACCCCACCGGTGAACCGATCTATCTTGATTCTATGTTGTAGTTCTGCAGCCACATTCTTTATTTCTGTTTCTTCCACAGTAACCCGGCTTTTGATCTTCTCCTTCTTCTTCTCATCAACCATCCCAAAGAGTTTATCTATCATATCTTCTGCATCTGTCCATTCCAATGTCTTTAGAATCTTGAGCCCCCTTGCCCGAATTGCCCCTTTGATGGATGTGCCGGGAAGCACATTCTTATTTGCTGATTTGACATGCACTGCATCAGAGCTATCTGGATCATGGGCATAGGATTTTACAATCAGAGAATTCTTGATAGAAAACACTGCATCAACAATAAAAGCATTTTGTTTGATTGGCAACGGATCGCCATCAAGCGTAATGCCTTGCAAGAACTCCTGATTCAACCATCGCCAGACATCATCCTGCTTTGAAAAATCAAACTCATAATATTTCATATTCTCCAATTTACAGCGTCCGAATCCGCTGGTAGTCTTTGCCCCGAAAGAAATCTTGCCATCTAATAGATTCACTATTGTTGACAATATCCGCTTAAATATCCCCTTATCAAATGCCTCTCTTACAGTTACTTCCATGTGCAAGTCAAATAATGCACCAGGTTCAACAACCTCGTAATCATATTTTTTCTCGTCTATAGCAATACCTGTTTTGGAGTCAATGGCCACACCATCACGAATTTTTATTATTGCCCTGCCGGTTATTAAGTCACGGCAGCACAGGGCACTCTGAGAGCCATCATCTGTGTTTGCTCCCCAGAAGTAATTCGACCGTGTCGGATTTTCTTGACTGGATTTTTCTTCAATGTAGTGCCTTAACACGCCCACAAAAGAGGTTGCCGGAATAAACGGGTTGCCTTTTTCGTCCCTTAACACCTCAATATTTGAAAGGTCAGCAGTCCCTGAACCAATAATCAGTGGTGTTTTCAGCCTGATTTTTCCTGTAAGTATCAGCTTCCCTGTAACTGTGGCTTCAGTTTTGCTCATTTACTCCCTCCTTCTTTCTTGATTTATGCATCATTCTAAGGAATGTGAGCCAATAGAGGCGATAAAGCTCCTTGCAAAACTCTGTATCAGCGGATGGGCTATACTCTATTGCTTGCTCCATTTTTGTCAATTCTGGCTCTTGCTTGAATACATGTTGAAAGTCAGGCTCACCGCTTTCTATAAATTTAAGCAGGGTAACCTTTTCACCCTTGCATCTCTCCAAGTTCTCCCTTGCTGTCTTACGAAGATCAGACATTTGCCCCAAAAATTGTTCCATGTCCCCGGCATTCATTAGCATCATCTCAAGCCTTCCAAGGAGGGAGTTTGTTGGTGGGTTATGCTTGGTAAATTGATCATATTCCTGCAACGCCTTTCTTTCAATCGACTTTCTCCTGTTTTCTTTAATCACCTCTTTGAAGATATTGACTGTCAATTCAGGCATTTTCCCCGCAGGCTTTTCTGGTTTCTCCTCGTTTATTGATTTAACCGTATAGATATCCTTTTCATGCCAATTCAGGACAATCCTTCCAAATCCCTCCCCTCTTCGTTCTCCGATGCCATTTTTCTGAAGATCTTTCAGCTTTGACTCAACAGAACCATTCCAGCCTATTACTTGAACCGAAAAACATGAACCCGCCTGAAAGGCTGTTTCGGACGGCTTTTTTAGCCTCCAGACAGAGATGAAATTTTCAATCTCAACAGGCTTTTTGAATATCTTTACCGTATCAATTTGAACCCCTATCCCCAACGCCTCTTCAAGGTATCTCTTGAGATCATCCAATGAGGTGCTCGGAAAGCCGTTTTTATTATAAAATATTGCTGGAGACCGAAGGGTCAGAATAAATTCCTTATCAAGCTCGTTTTCAATCTCAATCTCCTCTGGCTGCTTAGAAAGCAATTCCATCTCAGCCTGTCCATATTGTGCTGTTCTGGAGCGTCCAAGCCGAATAAAAAACTTATCGCCAACCAATCCTACCAACTCTTTCAAGGTCTCTTTTTCTCCAATAATCTCACCCTCAAATAATTGATCAGGGTCAATGGATTCATAATTGAAAATCAAACCTTCAGTGCTGTGTCCCTTTATCCTGTCTGGTCTGGCATGATGAAAGTTAAGAGATTTTGATGGGGTAAGTCTTTGAATAATATCCCCAGTGATATAGCAATAGCCGCCGATTGTTTTCATCTGCTCTTCTGAGTCGTTATAAAGCAAATCAGTAGCTTTTGTTTCATCATTCTTTTCAGTCTGGATGGAAAGAGGGACAGGAAGGTATTTCTTAGACTTCTTGCAGGGATAGGCATTACAGAAGATAATCCCAGAGTTAAGAAACGAGTTGTAAAAATCAGGGTCTTCATGAGCTATATCTCCAAGGTTCTTAACCTGAATATATTTACCAGCAAATATTCCAAGAAGAGCAGACCCAGGGATATAATCACTGGTAGCGGTCATATTTTGATCCCCTGTGTTAGCAGATAAAAGGATGGGTGAGAGGGTTTTTATCTGGTATCTAATCCTATGCATCCTTGACCTCCTTGTTTAGATAAGAGTCGGTTAATCTATCCCCGCTTTGGTCACAAAGTTCGCAACAAACATGTCCAAATCCTCTGTTTCTGCTTGTTCCCATGTATCTTAGATTTCGGACAGCCAAACAGATGGGGGCAATATCAAAGCCATCTTCTACCTGAACTACACCTGAAAATGAGATATCCCTTCTGAGTACTCTGATTGTTCTCAGAGAGTTTTCCTTTGCTACTCCATCTTTATCAATAGCCGTCTGCTGACGAATATTGGTAAAGGTCTTCAGTACCATATCCCTTGAGATGAGGGATGGATATTCCTCTATACTCCATTGAATCCACGACTTATTGACTATATAATCCTCTATGTAAAGGTTGCCAAAGCAGATAGGCGAGGAGTCTCTTTCTCCTCTTTCACCGAAAAGGATTTCAACCTTTTTGGTAAAATAATGGTCAATGTTCGATAGAGCAAACATCTCCGCTACCTCAATGCCGGATTCTCTCAAAACACCCTTGATCCTTCTGGCTGGAATGTAGGGCAGTCCATATTCATCAAAGACAATATCACTATCAATCGTTGCTCCCCATCCTTCACCTGAACCTACCGATACCTCAGAGCAAGTAATTATTTTAAGTGTTAACTCCCTCATTTGCCCTCCTCCTTCTTATCAAGTGGATAAAACTCCATAAGTTCGAGCATATCAAAATAAGGTGTTTTTTGTCCCTCCCATGCTTTATCTTTGAAACCAGGGTGTTGCTGTATATTCGGCAGGGTATTGTCCCTGTTTTGCATCTCTGTAATGAAATGTTGTGTAGCATTTTCCCCAAGCGTCAAAACCTCCCTGAGTTCTTTTTGTCTGTTCCTGGGCCATTTGAATAATTTTCTCATCCCTTTTTTGAACTCGCTGAAACTATAGGCATCTGATTTTTCAGGCAAAATACGATACGGTC
>JAHIZN010000026.1 GCA_018814245.1 bacterium | reverse complement strand
CCCGTGGTTGCCCTCTGTGAATCTGTGGTTGCCCTCTGTGAATCTGTGGTTGCCCTCTGTGAATCTGTGGTTGCCCTCTGTGAATCTGTGGTTGCCCTCTGTCTGTAATCGCCCTCTGCGTAAAACACCCCACATGGTTGCCCATGTAGTGCATGCGTGGTTGCTCCATAATCAGGGTAGGCACGGGGGCACTGCCCCTACCACAGGATTTTCCTGATCCATTTCCCATTGCAATGGATTATTGACAATGTATTCACGAATACTGTTCAATTCGTCTTCATTACGGATGACATGTTCATAATAATTGCGTTGCCATAATTTACCATCAAATGGTTGCCAATTCATTTGTTTCACACCATCGATATATCGTTTGGTGGTCATTGTCTTAAATCGATGCACCACATCAGGCAAGGACAATCCCCCTGTTGGAACAGACCCACGCGTCTGCCTAATCGTAGGGGCAACCCCCTGTGGTTGCTCCACATCAGGGCAGGCACAGGGGGTATTCAGAGGGCAACCACAGGGGGTTGCCCCTACAAGATGCGATGGAATTTCGGGCCGGGTTAATACAATAATCCCATGAATATGATTAGGCATAACAATGAATGTGTCAATATCCACACCCGAATAAAAAACAGGCAATTCATCCCAGACAATTTGGGACATCTGCCCTGCGTTATTCAATCGCATTATACCATTTATGATTTCACCAAAAATACAATGATGATTTTGCGTAACAATGGTAACAAAATACGCCCCGGCTTGATTGTAATCGTACCCCTTCAGGCGAACAGACCGCCGGTGGTGTTCTTTGGGATCATATCTCATAATCTGTTCTCCGTAGGGGCAAACCCCCCGTGGTTGCCCTCTGTGAATCTGTGATTGCCTCCGTGGTTTTGTCCATGTATGCGTTGTTGCCCCACATTAGGGCAGGCACGGGGGCACTGCCCCTACACCAAACCAGACCAGACCAGAAACAACCCCTCGTGGTGTTTCGTCCCCGTAGGGGCAACCCCCCGTGGTTGCCCTCTGTCTGTGGTTGCCCTCTGTTTCTCTCGTGGTTGCCTCATATCAGAGGGCAGGCACAGGGGCCTGCCCATACAGTACAGGACGCACAGGATTTGCCTGATACATTTGCCTCCGCTGCTGCCTTCCGCCCCTCAAAACCTCATTTCAAACCCGCCCAGACACATAAACCCAAACATCAACGACTCCTTTCTCTGACTAAAATCATCGGTGTAGTAATAGCTGTAAATATTCTTATGATTATAGAGGTTCAGAAATTGGAAATATGTTGAGCTTCTCTTAAACAGCCTTTCAATCTTAATATCCAATGTCTCATACCGCGGCATTCTCTTTGAATTATACCTACCCCAGACAGGCTTATAAATCATTGCTGTTGTTGTGCCGCATTCAACTACGCCAGCAAGCGGTGTATAAGGATTCCCTGTATTTAGCTGCCATTTCCCTGATAGCTTCCATTTTGGGGTGATCCTATAATTTCCAACAACAGACAGCGTATGCCTTCTATCCTGTGTCGTAGGATACAGGGACTGGTCATCCTCAACCCCTTCACCTTCCTTGCCATTCTCAAGAATACGATCATCATCCCCCCTTGTCCTTTCACTTTTGGACAAGGCATAGCTTATCCAGCCATCAAGCTTCTTGCCCTCCGCCAGAGGTGCTACCTCTTTCCGTTGCAGAAAAAACTCAAGCCCATATGCCTTGCCCTTGCCCTTGTTAGAGAATTTAAGCTTGTTATCCTCAACAATCTTGTTATCCTCAACAATCAGGTTTGTCAGATCCTTATAATATGTCTCTACCTTCAGCCTGACATCATCTGCCACCCTTCTTTCCATGCTCAGGATATAATCCCTGCCCTTTTGGCTTTTTAGGTTTGGATTGCCTATTTTTTCATCTAACCAGTATATATTTGTCGGGAATTGGGAATTATAGGCATAGGCAGCCTTCAGGCTTGTCTTATCTGTTATATCAAACTTAAGGCTCAATCTCGGGGTTAGGGCAGTATCCCTGACAATTTCAAGTCGTTCCTGGCGCAAGCCAATATCTGCTGTAAGCCTTGGGGATAGCTGCCACCTATCCCAGACATAAAGCCCAATGTATTTGGTATCCTTTTTGAAGTCATACGACTTTGTTTCTGTTTCCTTGGTCAATGTTTGTGTCCCCTGTATCACCTCATACTCAAAACTGCCGGCAAAGTTCACCCTATTATCAGAGAGATAGACACCGGATCTCAGCTTATGCGAAGGAGTAACCTGCCAATCAAGATCACTTCGCAGGTTGATATCCATTGGCTTCATCTTTTCCTTCCATACAGATTCAGGGCTATGGAAGTCAAAATCCCCTTTATCAAAGGTATGAGACAGGGTTGTCTGAAAGAAAGCTTTTTCTGTTGGTATCCATTTATGGTCAATACCCAGTATCCCTGTCTGGTAGTCATAAGTAAATCTACCCCCTGAAAATGCTGGCTCATCCTTTTCTTCTATCTTCATATCCATGCCCTCGCCAGCATATACACTAAAGATAGTTAGTTTATGCTCTGGTGAGAGATCAAAATAAAGCTTGGCAAAGCCATCATTAAAATATGGGAAGACAGTGGCTTTCTTTCTGTCGGTAAAATACTTGGCAATATAATCATAAAAGGTGCGTTTGGCAGAGAAGAGATAGGATGATTTTCCCTTTTTGATTGGTCCCTCCAGAAGCAGTTCTGTGGTTGTTGGAGAAATCTCTAAGATTCCTAATTTTTTTTCTAAGTCTCCCTTTTTATATTTAACATCAATCACGCCGGCCAAGGAGTTTCCGCCCTCTGCAGGAAACCCGCCGGCATAAAAGTCAACATTATCAATAAGCCTGGTATTAAACATGGTCATCTGTCCGCCCCATCGGTATGGCCAGTCAATGAAGACCCGATCCAGCAAATATATTGTCTCCATAGGGTATCCGCCGCGGACGAATAATTCCCCTGAGAAATCACCTGTGGAGATTACCCCGGGCAGGGTTTTTAATGTTTCAGAGACATCATTAAAGAGATTGACCGAGCTATTTTTAATCTGACCAGCATCAATCGTCTCCTTGCTGATAATTACCTCTTCCTTTGGACAGGGCTTCGGTGCCTCTACCACAAACTCCTCGCCATAAAAGGTCAGGGATGGTGAAAGCTCAAGATCAGCCCTTTTTGTTTCACCCGGGAGAATCTTAACCCTTTTTGTGGTTGAGATATACCCGCCGCCCTTAGCCTCTATTTGCCATTCTCCCTGAGGGATGCCCATGGAAAAATTCCCATCCGTATCAGTGGCGGTACTGACCCCTTTCCCTACAACCCGTATCTGTATCTTTGGCAACGGCTTTTTGGTGGCGACATTCAGCACAACCCCGGTAATCGTACCAGAATCTTCAGCATAAATAACATTGGAAAAGATGAGAAAAGATGAGATGAGCAAGAAGATAGCTTTCTGATTGGACATAATATCCTCCTTGACAGTAGTTGTCGTGCCAACCTTAATTTGACACATAACAATTTGTAGGGACATCCCTGCCAGAGAGGTTCCCGTCCGTTAAGCAGGGACAAGGGGGTAGCACCCCTGGCACCCTGCAGCTACGGTGTGATCGATTGTTGTGTGTTGAGAATCTTTGTAGCTGCGACCTGATAGAGGTGATCTCCTCTTGTGGTCGCTTATTGGTGGCAGAGACAGGGGAGGCAGCACCTCTGTTATCCCCTGCATTCGCAGAGCCTGCCCCCTACGCAAAAGACGACCACAAGGGTCGCAGTTACAAGGCACAGAATATTCCTCACCAGCGAGGACAGGAAGGTAGAAATTTGTAGCTGCAGGGCTTGTCCCTGCTAACACGCAAGAGGCAACTTGCAGACAGGAGAGCCTGTGTGCTGGTTCACCGTGAATCGTAATTTTCAATTCAATTATTAAGCGACTTTTCTTGGGGTCATGCTCAAGACCAAATCATGTCAATCTTGTTTACAGAGAAAGAATCACAAAGGGTGTAACTTCATAGATACAACCAT
>JAHIZN010000191.1 GCA_018814245.1 bacterium | reverse complement strand
CTTTTGTATTCTCCCCTGTTTCTCCACTTTCTCCATTTCTCCTTATCTTACACATTTAATATATCTGAATAGTTACGATTTTAATGTATCCGAATCAAATCTCATTGCATAGCTTGAATTGAACCACCTCCTGTTTTATCACCTCTACTCGTCTGGTATCCTTGCTCCACGGCTAATATATCCAGATAAGCCGTAGATAAATCCTCAATGAAAAGGTTTATTTCCCCGCCTTCCTGACATTTTCTTTCATCAATGGTTTTAATATACCCCTTGCATTTCCGGCAAAAATCTACCCGATATGGGCTATCATCATCTGCCCAGAAAAACCGCAAATCATTTTGGTCCTCGGTCCCACAATAAATACACTTTATCCGCATAAATTGCCATTGTGTAGAGCATATCCCACACTGTAAAAATCGTTTGCCATCCTCTTTTTGCAGCCTTGCCATTTGAGGTTTATTGCCGCACATTGGGCAATAACCTCGAAGCCACCTGCTGTCATCGATGCTATCCCTTAATTTATCGGCTATTGAGCCTAATATGATCCTTTCTGCCATTGTAAAAACAAATGCGGTTAAAACATCCATCTCATTATCAGGAACAAGTGCCGCTGACTTTAATTTGTCAAAACCATCTGTTTTTAGCTGTTTAATATCTTCTTCTTTGCATAACTCATATTTTATCAAGATATTACAGACATCATCCAGTATACCCTTGATTGTCTCCCCTTTTATCCTTATCTCATCAAATTTGATCAAGGGAATACCCTTCTTAATCCTCTCAAGTGCTTGCTCCTTGTCAGGTTTTGGAAATAATTCCTCTTCCCCTAATCTTTCTTTATAAGCGGATTGAATACTGATCAATTCCTCATAAAAGTCTGCTTGCTGTGTTGAAACATGCCCTGATTCACAAGTAGTCATCATTGCCTCCAATATTAGAATAAAGCCAGAATAATATAATCCACAGATTTCACAGATTAGAACAAATCGCTTGCATTCTAATTCTTTTTGTTCCGTATTCCTCTTCTCCATCTGTGAAATCTGTGTAATCTGCGGATAATATTCTTCTCTGTGTTAAATCCTGGATTACACGCACAATTTTAATTATGTAGCAACTTTCATGCCAAACTGGAGAAGATCCGCAACATATTGAGCTATAAGGATGTTGGGATTGACTGTGGCTGAATGGTGCATATGGTTTGTATGCGGCAGGCAGAAAAGATGCAGTAGGTAATTATCGTGAAAAGCGAGTTTCACACAGTCTGACATCCCTCACCACATCAAGGCATACATATATCCGATACTGGAAGCATTTATGGCGAGCAGTTAATCCATCGCCAGAGGTACTACTTCGCCCTCAGGAAAAAGACTGCATGAAAATTTTATGCTATTTGTAAAGAAATTTATGCAGCAGTTGTTCGTCTTTTGTGCACAGAATTTGGTATCAAGGTGCATTCAAAAATGATAACAAGGCAGCGGCATAGGCATACATATTCCACTCTTCCTCCCTCATTTTTAATTTTTAATTCATAATTTTTAATTTTTAGAAACCTGGTATTTCCTGACCAATGCCTGAAGGTTTTGTCGTTTCATGCCTACAGCATCGGCTGCCTTAGTGATATTCCAGTTGCTTTTTTTCAAGGCTTTGATAACAAATAACCTTTCGACATCCTTTATTGCCTCTTTTTTTGCCTGATTCTTTAATTTTCTCAATTCTTCATTGGTCCATGGAATATTCACAACAGGCAGGGCATTCCTTATATTCAACGGCAGATGCTCTACTCTGATGTTTTCTTCATCAGCCATAACCACTATCTTCTCTATCACATTTTCCAATTCCCTTATATTCCCGTGCCAATCATATTCTTCAAGCAATTTCATTGCCTCTGGGGTAATTCCTGTTATATTTTTTTTTATTTCCAGATTACATTTTTTCAAGATATGATTTATCGTAACTACTCAGCTATTGTTATTCTAATCACAAACGACAAAAGTTCTATCAAATACAATGGAACGCAGATAACGCAGATGAATATGATGAACACAGATAATTATAAACATTCAGAATTACTGGAAGAATTGTTGAAATATT
>JAHIZN010000025.1 GCA_018814245.1 bacterium | reverse complement strand
ACAACCGCACAGGTGGAAATTTATCTGTTCTTTCTCCATGAGAGACAGCTATCTGACCATTCAAAATAACGAAATTAATACCTGTCGGATAGCTTAAGGGTGATTCATAGGTTGCTGTGCTTATTACGGTTACTGGATCAAATATCACTATATCCGCAAAATATTCTTCTTTTATCTGACCACGGTCAGGAATCTTAAGTGTTTTTGCAGGCAAAAGCGTCATTTTCCAAACAGCCTCTTCCATGCTTAGAATCTTTTCACTATCCTCACATCCACACCCTTGTCTGCATTGTAGATAGGAAAACACTTATAATTCTTGACCCAGCTTTGATGCATGGCAAACTCCTTTTGATGCCATAAGAAGACCCATGGTGCTTCATCATGAATAATAGTCTCAACCTGTTGATAAATCTTAAGCCTTTTCTTCTCATTTGAGGTTGTCTGAGCTTCATGGATTAGTTTATCCACTTTTTCATTCTTGTATTGAGCACGATTTCCACCAGCACCAAAATTTTCCGAATGAAACAATGGGGCAAGGAAGTTTTCTGCATCCGGATAATCTGCCAGCCATGCAAGATAAAAGGTATCACACTTGCCCTGATTGATCATCTCTTTTAAGGCACTCCATTCAACCTGAACAATTTCTGCCGTAATGCCAGCATCCTTTAGCTGTGATTGTATTACCTCTGTAATATTTAACACCTCTCTGCTCGGCTTTTGATATATCTTCAGCCTTAAAGACTGACACCCGGCATCCTTTAACAACTCTTTAGCCTTCTGCGGATTGTATTCATAGGCAGGCAGTTTACAATTATACCCTGACAGGATGGGCGGAATAGGACCGTGAGAAAGAACCCCCTGTTTTTGCAAGATTGTCTCCAGTATTGCTTTTTTATCTATGGCATAATTCAAAGCCTGCCTGACCCTGATGTCATCAAAGGGTTTTTTCTGACAGTTTATGCCAAGGTAATAGGCATTCAACCCTACCTGTCCCACAATATTTTTCTTCCACTTAGCCGAGGATGTAAACCTTTGGAACTCAGCCATGGGCAATCCTATGGTGTCAAGCGTCCCGGACTCAAACTCAGCCATGGCTGTAAGATCCTCCGGAATTACCCGATATTCAATGCTATTTACCGCTGGCTTTTTATCGAAATATTCTATATTCTTTTTCAGAATAAGCATATCATCATGTACCCATTTGGTCAATAAAAACGGACCTGTACCCACTACATGTTCAGAAAAATCCTCGCCCCATTTCTCCACCTCTTCCCTTGGGACAACATACCCGGCAGGCATAGCCAGAAACCCTAAGAATGGAGCGAATGGTTTTGTAAGAATAATCTGAAAGGTATGCCCATCCTTCACCACAAACCCCTTGATAGCCCTGTCCACAATCTCATCTGCACCCAGCACATCCTTAAATACCCATCTTCGCGGTGACTTTGTTTCTGGTAAAAGTATCCGCTGAAATGAATATTTGAAGTCATTTGCATCTACTAATCTGTCATTGGTAAATTTTACATTCTTTCGGAGGTAAAATGTGTATGTTTTTCCATCAGGCGAAATATCCCATTTTTCGGCAATATCACCTATAATCCTCATATCATCCCCATATTTCACCAAGCCATTGAATATCTTTGCACCCACAATACCGCCAACCACATCCACCATCAAAGCCGGATCAAGGGTAGTTGGATCAGATGAGAGCCTCAGTTGCAGCGTATTAGTATCCCTTGGTGTGACACAACCGGATAACAGGATAGTTAGCAGAAATACAATATATTTTGTCATATTTACTCTCCTCTCTGCCATGCCATGCAGAGTCAAAAACATTATTATTCTTGCGTACAATTTGTACACAGTATTATTTTATCGGAATTGAGTCAGAAAGTCAAGTAAAATGTTGCTAACAGCGTAATGGGTCAGTGAAATGGGGGGGAAACTTCTCTCAAGCTGTAGGGGCAATTCATGAATTGCCCCTACGGTTGGAACACGCACAGGCAGATGGTAAGGTTGACATAATGTAACTATTCAGCTATACAAATGTGTAAGAAAGGGGAAATGGGGAAATGGGAGAATTGGAAAAAATATAACCACGAATGAACACAAATAAATACGAATGGACACGAAATAAGTATTATT
>JAHIZN010000190.1 GCA_018814245.1 bacterium | reverse complement strand
GGTGGGGTGATTGCTGATCATCTGAAATTTGGCTGTATCGTAACAGATGTTGGAAGCACAAAGGCAGAGATTGTTCGCACATTAACCCCATTAATTCAGCCAAAGGGGGCATTTGTTGGGGCACATCCGTTGGCTGGATCGCATAACAGGGGACCTGAGTTTGCTAATGGGGAATTGTTTAATGGGGCTGTGTGTGTGGTTACACCAATTGAGGAGACTGATAAGAATGCTTGTGAGTTGATAAAGCACATGTGGTCCGGGGTTGGAGCAAGTGTAATAGGGATGCTGCCACAGGTGCATGACAGGCTTGTTGCTGCCACAAGCCATCTTCCTCATATAATTGCTTCTGTATTGGTAGATGCTGCCAAGGGTGAGGGAGAGAAAATAATTCCGCTTATTGCCTCCGGGTTTCTGGATACAACCAGGGTTGCTCAAGGGGATGCAAGGATGTGGCGGGATATTTGCCTGACAAATCAGGATGGTATCATAGCAATGATGGAAAGGTTTAGGTGTATCCTGAATGAATGGGAACAGGTAATCAGGGATAGCAGAGGAGACAGGCTTGAGGAGATGTTTGTGGCTGCTCAGGAATGGAGAGGAAGGATAGCTCACGCGAAGTAAGCCTTCAGCTATCAGCAGTAAGCCTTCAGCCACCACCCCTTGCCCCCGCCAGCGAGGGATGCAAGGCATTATTAATTGCGAATTGCTAATCTCGAATCGTGAATCTGTTCCCTTTCTGCAGATTCGCAATCCGCGATTCGCGATTCGAGATTCAGGACTGATATCTGAACGCCTACAAAGGAGACAATATGATTACATTAAATTTTGCTAAAATGGATGGATTGGTGCCGGCTGTTGTACAAGATTATAAGACAGATGAGGTATTGATGGTTGCCTTTATTAATGAAGAGGCATGGCAGAAAACATTAGCTACTGGCAAGGCACACTACTATACCCGCACCAGACAAAAGATCTGGCTGAAGGGCGAGACATCTGGTCATTTTCAGCTGATCAAGGAGATATTGGTTGACTGTGATGATGATACGGTTGTGTTTAAGGTGGAACAGGTTGGCGGGGCAGCCTGCCATACAGGGTATAATTCCTGCTTCTATCGCCGGGTGCAAGGGGATGAGTTGGTGGTGATTAAGGAAAAGGCAGTAATTTAATAATTGACAATTGATAATTGATAATTGACAATTGCAGAATTGATGAATTGATGAATTGATGAATTGATGAATCAGGAGGACAAAAGAATGGCTGGCAATATATTACGATTAGGGATACCAAAGGGCAGCTTAGAAGATGCTACGGTGAAGATGTTCAAGAATGCCGGGTTTGAGGTAAATATTCGGCATCGCTCCTATTTTCCATCGATTGATGATGAAGAGATAGAGTGTATGCTTATTCGGGCACAGGAGATGGCTCGGTATGTGGGGGATGGGATACTTGATGTTGGCTTAACTGGCAAGGACTGGATAGTTGAATCAGGGGCAGATGTTGTTGAGGTTGCAGAGCTTGTCTATTCAAAACAGACTGCTACACCGGTAAAATGGGTATTGGCTGTGCCAGAGGATAGCCCTGTCCAATCGGTAAGTGATTTACAGGGGAAAAGGATAGCTACAGAAGCAGTAGGATTGACACAACGGTATTTGCAAGAGAAAGGGGTGACAGCTATGGTTGAGTTTTCCTGGGGAGCAACAGAGGTAAAACCGCCAAGATTGGCAGATGCCATTGTTGAGATAACAGAAACAGGCTCGTCATTAAGGGCAAATAACTTGCGGATAATTGATACTATCCTCATATCTACCACAAGGCTGATTGCTAATAAGGCTTCGTGGGAAGATGCGTGGAAGAGAAAGAAGATAGAAAATATCGCCATACTTCTCAAGGGTGCATTGAATGCCAAGGGCAAGGTAGGGCTAAAGATGAATGTTTGTGAGATTAACCTCGATAAAATAATAAGCAGCCTGCCTGCCCTTCATAATCCCACAATATCTCACCTGTCTGAAAAGGGATGGCTGGCAATAGAGACAATCATTGATGAAAAAGTTGTCAGGGATATGATCCCGAAATTAAAGGAATATGGGGCACAGGGGATTGTTGAGTATCCCTTGAATAAGGTGATATATTAGATTTTAGGTAACTACTCAGGCATACAGAATTCAGGAGTCAGAATTCAGAATAGCTCCAGAGTAAGCCTATAAATCCCATTATCTCTCTCTCAATATCCCCATATTTCCTGCGAAAACTATCATAGCAGGTGTTTTCATTCTGACTT
>JAHIZN010000189.1 GCA_018814245.1 bacterium | reverse complement strand
TGCTGTGCCAGCCTTCACGGCATAAGTAGCTGTGCCTGCCTCCATCGCATAGCTTGAGGTGCCGGCGTAACTGGCAGTACCGGCAATCGTTGCAGTGCCAGCCTTCACGGCATAAGTAGCTGTGCCTGCCTCCATCGCATAGCTTGAGGTGCCGGCGTAACTGGCAGTACCGGCAATCGTTGCAGTGCCAGCCTTCACCGCATAAGTAGCTGTGCCTGCCTCCATTGCATAGCTTGAGGTGCCGGCATAAGTGGCAGTGCCGGCAATCGTTGCTGTGCCAGCCTTCACGGCATAAGTAGCAGTGCCAGCATCCATTGCATATGTAGCCGTGCCGGCATCCATTGCATAGCTTGAGGTGCCAGCATAGCTGGCAGTACCGGCATATGTTGCTGTCCCGGCTGCAATAGAGTATGTTGCAAAAGTAACATTATCAACACGAAGGGTGTAACTGGCAGTACCTGCCATTGCAGCATAGCCAGAGGTGCCGGCATATGTCGCTGTCCCGGCATTTACAGCATATGTCGCTGTTCCGGAATCCCATGCATAGCTGGCAGTTCCAGCCTTGACAGCATAACCAGAGGTACCGGCATTCACAGCATATGTTGCTGTTCCAGCATTCCATGCATAGCTGGCTGTCCCTGCCTTGACAGCATAACCGGATGTCCCGGCATTTACAGCATATGTCGCTGTTCCGGAATCCCATGCATAGCTGGCAGTTCCAGCCTTGACAGAATAACCAGATGTCCCGGCATTTACAGCATATGTCGCTGTTCCGGAATCCCATGCATAGCTGGCAGTTCCAGCCTTGACAGCATAGCCGGATGTCCCGGCATTCACAGCATATGTCGCTGTTCCGGAATCCCATGCATAGCTGGCTGTCCCTGCCTTGACAGCATAACCGGATGTCCCGGCATTCACAGCATATGTCGCTGTCCCGGAATCCCAGGCATAGCTGGCAGAGCCAACCTCAAGCTGCCAAGGCTCCCATCCATCTAATCTGTCTGCATCCATAGCATAGCCGGCTGTCCCGGCATAAGTAGCTGAGCCAACCTCAAGCTCCATTGGCTCATAACCATCCAGCTTATCTGCATTCATTGTCCATGCAGAGGTGCCAGCATAGGCAGCCGTTCCTACCGAAAGATCGCGTGGATTACTAACGCCATCTAATGAGTCTGCATCAAAGGCATATTTGGCAATGCCCGAATAACTTGCTGTTCCAACCTCAAGCTCCATTGGCTTTCGTCCATCTAATAGCTTAGCATTCTCTGCATAGCTTGCCAAAATAGCATAGGTAGCAGAACCAACCGAAAGCTCCATTGGTTGTTGTCCGTCTAACTTGTCTGTATCATAGGCATAACTGGCTGTTCCGGCATAAGTTGCTGAGCCAACCTCAAGCTCAATTGGCTGCCGTCCATCTAATTTGTCTGCATCATAGGCATAACTGGCTGTCCCGGCATAAGTAGCCGAGCCAACTTCAAGCTCAATGGGCTGTCGGCTGTCTAATTTATCTGCATCATAAGCATAACTGGCAGTTCCCGCATAAGTTGCCGAGCCGACCTCAAGCTCAATTGGCTCGCGTCCATCCAGCTTATTCGCATCATAAGCATATCTGGCAGTTCCGGCATAGGTAGCAGATCCGACCTCAAGTTCAATTGGCTCCCGACCATCTAATTTGTCAGCATCCAGGGCATAGCTGGCAATACCCTCATTCTTTGGCTCTTTAATCTGATTTCGCACCTTGGAGCTGAGCCCGGAATTCATGGAGCAAAAATTTACATATACTCCTGTCCCATCTATCAAAGCATCAACACTCGGCACCCCGCCGGTTGACTTGAGGTGGCAATGATATATTCTTGTAATGGTACCATTGTCTCCAATATAAACTGCACACCTGCTCACCCCATCTGTTTCTATCTGGCTATTAGATAACTCGGCAGCAGCCTTGTAGCAATAAACCCCATGCTCTCCAATCCCCTTAATCTTACAATTACTTATCATTGGTGATGAGCCATACAGATACGCACCATATCGCTGCCCTTCAATGATACAATCCCGTATCAATGGTTTTGCCGCGGCTTGACAATTAAGTCCGTGAAGAGTATCCCCCTTTATCTGGCAACCAATAATCACTGGCTCACAATTTCCTGATAAAGTCATGCCAAATTGAAAGCCTTCAAGCATACAATCACTTACCTGCAATTTTGATGTTCCCTCACAACAAACAGCTGATTCATGGCTTTTTATCAGACAGTTGGTGATTAGCGGTGAGCCTGAGGATGAATAAACACCCATATTCCCTGGTCCTGTTGCCTCAATGGTAAATCCGCTGACGCTTGCAGAGCCAATATCAGTATCTACCCTGACCGCATGATTTAGACCACAAAGGATTCTGCACGAATTCCTGCCAGACCCCTTTATATCTACAAAAGGCTTAAGGGTTATGGACTCCTCATATGTGCCGGGCATAACCAATACCAAGTATCTATTGAATGAAGACGGATCTATACTTGCCAGAGCCGTTGAGATAGTAGCATAATCACCACCAGACTTTGCCACAATAAGCACATGGTCATAATGCACCTTTGCCAGATCGCTTGCATGTTTCCCATCAACCGTGTCTGCCTCAAGGGCATAGGTGGCTGTCCCTGCAGTTACGGCTTGAATCACGCCTATCAGTTTTCCATCGGCATCAAAGCAGTTGTTTATTTGATACCCGATTGAATTATTGGGGTTATATATCGTGCCAATTATTTGAGAATAGTTGATTTTTGGAGAGGCAGGAACAGCATCAATCCAGAGGGCTTTATCACCCTCTATTATTGAATTATTAATCACAGGTGCAGCAGAATCATCGCATTTCACACCATTATCCCTGCCCAATATCTCACAATTCGTTATCCATGGTGCAGAGGTATTCTTGCATAATACAGCTGCAACCGTATGGTTTGCCCTGGCAATAATTCGGCAATCATTTATCATCGATGATGAACTACCCATGAATACCATCCCATACAATTCACCTGCTTCAAGGGTAAACCCTTCGACAGAGGCACTTCCCACCCCATCTGGCACGGTTAATGGTGTGCCAACAGACGACATTATCCTGCATGAGTTTCTACCTGAGCCCCTTAATTCCACAAAAGATTTGAGCTGAACAGTTTCTTCGTAGACACCCGGCATGATCATGATAAGATACGGATTGTTTGCAGATGGATTAATTGCCGATAAAGCCCCGGAGATAGTGGTATAATCTCCGCCAGATTTTGCCACAGTAATTGCCTGCTGATAGTGTGCCCCCATCAATTCCGTGGCATGTTTACCATCCACAGTATCAGCATTCAGGCTGTAAAAGGCATAGGCACCCGCACCAAGCGGCAATCTCGGGCGAAGCACATCGCTGCCAATCTTTGTCTCAATCCAATAGCTGGTATCAAATGGAAGGTTCATCGGGGTTTGTTTACCCATCAGCACACTAAAAAGCCCCTCCTGACTGCATCGCACTTCCTGAGATTCTTCCCACAGCTTGCTTCCGCCAATATCTGCATTCCAGATGCTGAAGACAGCTGTAACCGTACCATCAATAATCGAACCAGTATTGGTTATCAACCTTCCCTGATAATGGATAGTCTTTGGTATCTCTGCATTTGCTGTGCTGGCGAGAAATATGATAATTAGCGAGACAATATAGAACATTCGCATCTTATTTCACCATACTTTTTAGTTAGCCATGTCTGACTGGTCCGACTTGTCAGACTTGTCTGACTGATCAACTGGCTAAAACTACCACCCCATCTCCATAGGCACCACTACATCAGGCACCTCAGTAATAATCTCCACCTTTTCCTGACTGGATTTATGGACATTATCTACAATATCAACCACCTTTAGCATACATTTATACATTCCATCCGGCATGACCTTATTATTTTCATCTCGTCCCTCCCATGTAATCTCATCAGGCGGCTCACCCTTACCCTCGTATGTTTTAACAACAGTACCTGTCTTATCAATGATGATTATGTCCCATTTCTTTACCCTATCCTTTTGCTTAACAGCTATCTTAAGGGTTGTCCAGTTATACTTGCCAAGTGGTGAGAATGCCTTTGGTGACACCTGAATTCTTGCCCCAAAGGTTTTGAAACAATAGGTAAAGGAAATGCGGTTCAAATAGCCTAAATCTTGATGACTAAGGCTATAATCTATAATATAATTCTCAAAATCCATCCCCACGCCTGAGGTTATTTCTGTATTATCCATGCCCATTCTCAAAGCAACAGACCTGTGCCTGAGCCAGTACTCTGCCCCAAGATGGGTTTTATAGTCTTGCGAGGGGAGTTTTTCTACATCAAGGCTAAGGAGAAGGTTGTTGTTGAGGGTCTTTAATGCACTACCTGCCCTGACAGTAATCGGAAATGTTTCATTCTTATCCATGAGTTTCAGCCTTGGTGGCACTATATTTTGAACGCTTAGCCCGAGAGAAAGGTAATCCCTTAAATCAAAGAGCATTGCCCCATCCATCCCTATCTTGGTATCGCTATAAGAGGCAATATCCTCTGTGATTATTTTTATATTTGCACCGATAGACAGCCTGCGGGAAATCTTACGACCGTGTGAAAGGATGATACATCGCTGAAGCTCTGTAAGCTCACCAGTTACCTGTGCCCTATTGTTTCTTCCCTCAAAATTGCCTGAATTTAAGGCAGCTATTCCAATCCCAAATGCCCCAAACTCCTCTGTAGGATGGACAAAGCTGAAGAAAGAATAATTGGTATCCTCAAACAAAGGGACAAAAAGCCATGTAAATTCAGCACCCTGAATTCGTGCCAATCCTGCTGGATTCCAGTAGACAGAGGTGGCATCATCAGCAACAGCTACAAACGCTTTGCCCATAGCCAGATCCCTTGCCCCAGCACCAAAGCGAAGGTATGCCCCGGGAGCCCCCTCGTATTTATTCGATGCTTGTGCCGGTATGGTGGATAATATTGCAAATATGATTATTAAATAAAAAATCCTAAACATAATCCTCTCCTATCAGCAATTTTCATTATGAAAAATTTACCACAAGGACACACATAAAGTTTGGTGGTGTCTGTAAATAGCTAACTCTTGGTGGACAGGGAAAACATTCCTCATTCATAAGCTAATAAGCGACAACAAGGGTCGCAGCTACAAAGATCCGACACCGCAGCATATGCGACCGCATTTGTAGCTGCAGGGCTTGTCCCTGCCTCTGATTGTCAACACAACTAATATTTAGCCTAATTCAGACACACATAAAATTTCAATCTGTGCAGTCAAGATTAATCCACAGAGGGCACAGAGAATCCATTATTATCAGGAATCAAATTTTTCTTTTCAATAAATTTTTTCGTTCTTTCAATAATTTCAATCAGCTTATCGCTATATTCAATTACAGCCTCAAATATCTCCGTAATATCTTCTGTTTTATATTCATGAGATATTTCATTTCTTATGTCCCTTATTAATTTTAAGTCTTCTGCATCGGATATTTCTAATTTTTCAAACAAATTTGCTCTATCTATAAATGTTCCTGATTCTTCTCTTAAAATCAGAATTATTCCTTTCATTGTTTTCTGTGTGTAGATATCACTGGTTCTGGCAAATCTGGATGTAAGGCTCTCAAACCTATCAAGTTCTTCTAATGAATAATCCGTCTTTATTCCTATTTCCCGGCATTTCTGTAATGAATATTTCAACATTTCAACTGCTTGATCCAGCTTATTAATGTCCTCTTTCATCTTTCCTATCATTAAGGATTCGGTTTTCACAATCTTATTCCTTCTTGTAGCACTATTTGCTTAAAAATGGTTTCTTCCTTAAATGTAAATGATATTATGTCAAGTTTCTGTTCGCCAAATTTTCCAAAATAATGCCATCTTATTATAGCCTTTTCCTTCCAGTTTATTTTCCTGTTAGATAAAATCATAATATCTATATCTCCACCCTTTTTATTATCATCTACTCGTGAGCCAAAAAGATAAACAATTGCGTCTGGTAAAATGGCTGTAATTTCCTTCTTTAAAATATCTACCTGTTCATGTAGCATTCTCATCTGCTTATATCTCCATCTTTCATACCATGTTGCATTCAAACGCTAACTGTGTATGCTTCGTCGCCTTTTCCTCCAAGATCCCAGAGTTAGCACATTCTTTCTCATAAAAGCCAACCCCAACCCTTTTTATGTGGTCAACAAGATCCGGATTGCCTATCTGCTTAAAAATCGAAATATCAAAGGAATAGGGCAAAAGCAATTCGTCAAGGTCAAGGCTTATTTTACTAATCACCGAATGGTTTAGCTCACCACCCTTTAGGGTAAGGTCAATATCTGAACCGTTCTTAAAATTACCCATTGCTCGTGAACCGTAAAGTATGGCTTCCTCTACCTGCGGATAGTTGGCAAAAACGCTTTTTATTTGCTCTATTGTTTTTTCTTTAAGCCCAAATTTCATGCCTGATCTTGCCTTTTTTCTAATTCTGTAAGTTTTTTTTGTAATTTTATAAATTCCTGATAATAGCTGTCAAGAATACCTGTCACAATTTCTTCAGCTGTATCCTCATTATATGTATGTGAGGTTAGCGTTCTGTCTTGTACCATTTTCATCCAGATTTCGCCATCCTCAATAAGACCTCGCTTAAAAGCCAGTCGGATAGCATCCCTGCTCCCCTGAATGTTTGTTTCACCCTGGCTTTCGTAAAAATCCTTGATAGTATTCCATGCTAATTCATAATTATATTCAAAGCACTGTATAAGCCCTTGTTTTTCAAGTTCGTTTAGTTCGCCTCGTTCTATAAACTTAGAGAGCTGCCCGAGGGCTTTATTGTAATTTGTCCTCCGTTGTATCCACCTGATATCCTTATTTTCCACAATTGATTCTCCCACTGCATTGATTTTGTTGCAAGCATTCCCTTTTTTATCCAACTTTCAACCATTCATCTCTGGTAATATCTGCCCGACTTTTAGCTGAAGTTTTAACAGCCTAAAATCTATAACTCTAATCTGCTCCAAAACTCCTTAATAGCCTTCTTCGTATCCCTCCATAGTGGTTCAATATTATCTACCAACTCCAGCATCTTTTCACCTTTTAGCTGAAAACCATATCCACTTACAAATCGATGTCTAAAATTTCTATATGGATGAATCCTTTCTGCTATATCATGATTAAATATTGCAATCTTGCCTGAAGGAGGATTAGATGACAAAGTAAGAAGTTCTTTATGCCAGCTTGCTCCTTTAGGCATAGCCAAATAATACTCTTTGGTTATGTGCCTTAAAATATTCTCTATTCCATTATAAAAGTTCATTAAATAAGTTCCCATTGCTGGTTCTGTGAGATAATCCTTCGTTTGAGAATCAAATTTACTTCGGACATTATAAAGTCTTTCTAAAGTTTCTTCTATTGCCTTTTCCTCATCCAAGACATCTTCTCTTAGTTCCTCATATTTTTCTCTCATACATAACCCTTCCCTTAGATAAGATTTTTTTATAAAGATGTTCCCTTACATCATCCAAATCCACTATATCTACCTCATCTTCAACCATCATAGAAACTTTACCATAATACTTAAAAAACTCTTTGGGTTCAATTCCACTGACAGCTATATCAATATCTCGTGCCAATTCAATCTCTTTAAGACATGAACCGAATAATAACACTTTTTCCGCACCAAAATCTTTACTAATGCTAATGATTTTGACTAATTCATTTTCAAAAGATTCTCTTTGCATTATTTAATCACCTTATTTATTAAAATTGACTGTTAAAATTTCAGATAATGTGTTGAAAAATCAGCATAATCCCTCTCACTTCACCACCAGTATCTTCCGCCTCATCCCCTTCTCCTGATCCTTAACCCTGACCACGCAGATATAGCCGCCATTGCCAACTATATCACCAGACCCATTCCTGCCATCCCATCTTACCTGCTGAGTACCAGCCTTATCAGAAGGAACATCCATATTCCGGACAAGCTCACCAAGCAGGTTGTATATTCGTATCTCCACATCCATGGGAACATCCAGATAATATTCAATGGTTGTAAACCCATCTTTACCTGAGCTAAAGGGATTGGGATAATTTATCAGCTCGCCGAGCATCTCCGGCATAACGAAAAGCGGGGAGGACATTATTGGACCAGGGTTACCCATCGCATCCACACAGGTATAATCAATGGTATGCACTCCCGGTGTTCCTACCTCAAATGGGCTGGTATATGTTGTCCATGTTCCGTCATCTATCCTGTATTTCAAAGAAAACCCCTCTTCGCTTACCAGGCTGACAGGTGTTATAGGCTTAACAATCACCTCATTCTGCTTAATAAAGCCACCCTTGCCAGGGATTATCTTTGGCACATTTGAGACAATGCGGATATTTACGGTTTTAATGTCATACTCCCGGTATTTCATCTGGACCGTAACCGTACCCGTACTTGTTCCAGACTTAAGGTTTATCGTTGCTAAGCCTGAGGGGTTGGTGTAAACCTTGGGATCACCAAGCAGAACAGCATTCTCTGTCCCAAAGACAACACTGAATTCAACCAAGCCATTAAAATAAGGCTTGCTGGTCGCAAACTCAGCTAAGCTGGCAATAATCGTGGCAGTACCACCCATTAGAATAACCCTTTCCTTTGGAAAGGCATCTGCCTCCAATCGATATGCCGTAATGCGTACCTGGCCGTCGCCCTCTTTTGATTCAATTGCCCGAAGGGTAAAGCTCCCGGAGGTAATCATACATGGCCAAGGCACAGATATCTGCTCCTGCCCCATGACTTTAACTGTAATCTCTATCTGAATGGATTCGCCATTGAGCAGACAGTCGCTTACTGTTGCCGGGATTAAAACTATTTCCTGACCATTGGGCTTGGCATTCCATACCTTATTCTTATCAGAGCACTGGGGCACGCTGAGTGCTACAAATGTAAAGCCATATGGGATAATAAGTTGTATCCTGTCAATATTGGCCGAGTTGTTATTAGTAATCTGACAGTTCATTATTTGAGTGGTACTGGCATAAACCTCATGAGGGTTGATCAAAAAGCAGGCACCCATGGTTAGAACCTCAATCCCATTGGAGGTACCAACGACATTCCCTTCACTAATTGTAATAGCCGTAAGTTCTTCTTTGCTCAGGATAGTAGCTAAAGGGGTTGTCAGTATACCTGCCTCAAAATGGGCTGCATAGGTATATCCGGGATCGCCATTGGCAGCATCACTACTGGGACCGGTATACAGCAGTATCTTATCACCGCTATAACTGACATCAATATTACCAAAGGCATCCTTAGCAATAACCCTGGAGATATTAAAGGGTCGATTCACGGTTACTGGTGAGGGGACAGAGATATCAAACGAAACGGCTTTGTTTGGCTTAACCCTTATAGCAGCGGATGTTCCACGGACATTACCGTCAGCAACAGAGATGGTTGGTGTTTGTGTGGCATTAGTGAGCCTGAACCCCTGAATAGTAGCTACACCATATTCAAAATCTGCGTTGCCATTCAATGGTCTGTCAGACATAACCCCACCCGGTGATGCGGCTGCGGTCCATGTCCACACAAGATAATAGACATGTTCATAGCTCGAGACGGCATTGCCAAACTCATCCATGGTTCTAATAATTACCGAGAATGCCTCACCAGCGGTTTCTTCATTATCATGCTGGGTAGCTACCTGAAACACAGCCTCACCAGCCCCCCTTACCTCAACCTCCCTTGAATCCCCGAATATTCCACTGCCAGAAATGCCAGCCCCCTCTTCCGCATGGATTCTGACCCTTTCCGCCCTGTAAAGGGTTGTTTTTAGCACAGTCGTGGAGATTCCTTTATCAAAGTTAACCACTCTGGTATAGCTTGGGATGCCCTTGAGCAAGCCATTCCCGGGCCCGCTGTAGGTAAGGGACTTATCGCCTGTATAGCCCTTGGCAACATTGCCATAATCATCCTTAGCCGTAATCTTGGTAATATTAAATAACTCGCCAGCCTTAACATAGCTTGGTGTGATTATCTCAAAACTTGTGGGTGTGCCTGCCGTTACAATTATCGGCTTGGAGCTTCCCTCAATACTGCCATCCCGAGCAATAATAGTGGGTATCTCATCAGCATTAACCAATCTGAACCCACTCACCTCTACCGACACACCATTGATAAATATACAATCACCCTCCTGGGCAATAGAGGGAAGGCTGTCATTAGCCGAACGGGTTGCATTCCATTGCCATTTGATACGATGACTGCCGGTATAGCTTGTATCCAAATTGTTGTAGACATCCAAAACACGAAGGATAACCGAAAATGGCTTTCCAGCGGTTTCCGTATCATTATTTTTGGTAACAATCTCAAATCTGCTGGTTAAGGATGGCGTAACCTCTATTTTTGCAGACTCCCCGTTAATCCCACCCTCCTGAACCCGAATGGCTGTAGTTTCTGCCTTAACCAAGGTAGTAAACAGCTTGCTTGCTATACCCTTGACAAAATTTACCGGATTGGTATAGCTGGGTGGAATACCTGATGGGCTGTTATCGGGTCCTGTGTAGGTTAGGGTTTTAACCCCCTGATAATTCAGGGCAATGTTGCCACAAGCGTCCTGTGCAGCAATGCTTCCTATCGCAAACATCTGATTAACGGTTACAGAGACAGGGACATCTATGCTAAAGACGGCCTGCGTGCCTGACCTGACCATAATTTGTCCACGCGTGCCGGTAACGGTTGACTCTGTAACCGTAATGGTTGCCATCTCTTCTGCACAGACAAGCCTGAACCCGCCTACCTCTACCCTGCCCTGATTGAAAACTTGAGGACCATCGTCTGGTTTTTTCGGTAGAACATTAGTAGGGGAACTGGCGGCATTCAATCCCCATCTAAGATCCTTGTTGCCAATGTAGTTGGTAGCAATATTGCCGCAAGAATCCCTTGCTGTCAAGCTAACCGAAAAGGTTGCCCCAGCGATTTCGGCTTGATTGTGCTGAGTGGTCATCTCAAAATGAGTAACGCTTGTCGGCTGAACTACGATTTGACTGCTTGTGCCTCTTATATTTCCATCGCTTACCGCAATAACAGGTGTTTCCTGAGCATTGAACAGGGTAATGCCTGCGACTGTAACAGAGCCATTGATAAAGGATTGATTACCATTACCTGGCAGTCTCGGCTGAATATTATCGGGTGAATTGATTGCTGCCCATGTCCATGTAAGGTACTGATTACCCTCATAGCCTGAAGCAAAATTACCAAAGATGTCGCTGGCAACAATGCTTATCCCAAAGGGTATACCGGCTTTTTCTGTGCCATTATGCTGTGTAATCAGGCTAAAGATAGCGGCATTACCAGCCATAATCGTAATTGTCTCGGACATGCCCGTAATCTTTCCATCATTAACCTGAATGCTGCTCGTACCAGCACGGATAAGGGTGGTCTTTAGCTCTGTGGTTGATGAGCCATTAGAAAAATAAACCTGAGTGGTAAAACTTGGGGTGCCGGAAACAGGACCACAAGCAGCACCGCTGTAGTTCAGCGACTTTTGCCCTTGGTATGATGCGGCAATATTCCCACAATAGTCATAAGCAATAATGGGTGACAGGAGAAATGACTGCCCCGCATTAACCGTTACCGGAGCATTAAACTGAAGGGTTACGGCTTCACCCGATTTGATAGTGACAGGGGAAGATGTGCCTGAAATGGCTGATGATCGGGCAGTGATGCAGGGTGTCTCACCTGCATTGGTCAGGGTAAAGCCATCAATTGCGGCTATACCATTGGTAAAACCACACCATCCATCAGCTGGCTTGATAGGAGTTTTGCCACTCGGTGAATTATGTGCTGTCCATTGCCAGATGGTGGAATAAGAACCTGAAAAATTGGTCAGGGTATTTTCGTAAAGATCCTGACAAGCAAGGATAACCCTGAAGGTTGTATTAGCTGTCTCGATATTATCATGTTCAGTGGCAACCTTGAACATGGCGGCAGTTCCCGGATTAACCGTTATCCTTGTTGATTCGCCGCTGATGAGACCATCTGTAACACTGATGGTTGGTGTTTCCGCAGCATTGGTCAGGATAAAACCAGGAATAACGGCTGCCCCATTCGTAAATGTGTAAGTACCATCCTCTGGTTTATCAGGCTTGGTGCCAGATGGTGAGCTATTCGCTGTACAGGTACAATTAATTGCAAAATCCCCCTCATAGCCTGTAGCCAGATTGCCATAAAGATCCCTTGCCCTGATAGTAACAGAGAACGGAATGCCAGCCTGCTCTGTCTGATTATTCGCAGTGATTACCTCAAAATGGTGATATGTACCAGGGCTAACTGTAATTGTCCCCGAGTCGCCACGAACAGCCCCATCCTCAATATGGATTCTGGTTTCCTCAGCCTTGTACAGGGTTACCCTGAGGGGTAGATTGGCTATGCCATGGTCAAAGGTTACAATGCCTGGATACGCAGGATTTCTGGTTGCTGTGCCGGGGCCAGAATAACTCAACGACTTATTCCCATAATAATCTGTGGCAACATTGCCGTACAAGTCGCAAGCCTTGAGAAACGAAAGGGAAAAGGCTTGACCGGTCATATTTGTTGCTGGTGTGGCAAACTTGAATTGGGTTGCTATGCCGGGCTTGATGGTGATAGTGGCTGTACCCCTGACAGTCCCATCTGAGGCAGAAAGGGTGCAAGTGCCGGCGTTGGGCAGGATAAAGCCCGTGGCAGTTGCTACCCCCTGTTCAAAGGATTGAATGCCATTATTGGGCATGATTGGAGTCCAGCCATCAGGAGAGTTTTTGACCGTTGCCTCCAAAATCCAGGTAATGTTATGATCACCCGTATAACTGGTGTCTGTCCCGCCACCTGTATTTCTTGCCACAAGCGATACAGAAAAAGAATCGCCAACCGTCTCTATGTTAGCATGTTTAGTAACAACCTGAAAATAATCTGCACCATGGGCAGTGCCTACAAGGAAAAAGGCAGCCAAGGATAATGTGCAAACTTTTAAGACAATCAGCTTGTGAATTATGGTCATGGGACATCCTTTCTTTGTGATAGGGATGATAATTGTGCTTACTTTATTGTGAATACAATTATAGTTTACAACAACTTTTGGATTATGTCAAGCAATTTGTAAGTATTGGCAGGTGATTTCCAGCGATTCTCGGTGAACAATACAGGACTGATGTTTTTTTCATTCACTACCTCTGTCAGTAGAGACGCAAAATTTTGCGTCTCTTTCTCTGTATCTGTATTCTTGCTGTCTGAATAGTTACTGTTGTTTTCAACATCTTTTGCGAATTGCCGCAGGATATTGAGCAGTTGCAAAAAAAAGGTGTCAATTAAGATTAAACTTAATTGACACCCCAGAAGTTAGCAAATATAGAAACTGGGAGGGGAAAACTACATTTTATTAACTTCATTATCTTTATCGGCAAGAAGTATTCAAAACTTTAGGAAAATTTTCTTGACATGTAAGATTCTTTCTGATATGCTGATGTTTGGAAAATTAAAGATTGAAGACAAGAATAAATGAAATTATGAGTTTTTTGTTACCATGGAGGAACAAAGATAAGATTCCTGCAGGAGTTTATCCCTGTGAATGCAGAGCCTGCCCCCGTGAATGCACTTATCCTTACCCACATCTTTGGGGGACAGAATTCTGACGGAAAATGCTGCAAAACAACAGAAACATGTATCACAAAATGATTAATAATTCATTAATTCAGCAATTGTCAATTGTTGAATTGTTGAATTACTGAATTGCTGAATTAATGGTGATTGGACTTGTGGGTAAGGATAAGGTAAATGCAGGGGAGGCAGGAATGACAAAAGAGTTTCAAACTGTCATTCCTGCGAATGCAGGAATCTCCCT
>JAHIZN010000188.1 GCA_018814245.1 bacterium | reverse complement strand
CATCAAGGGTCAACTTCTACGCTCTGGCACTTCCCCAGGAGCCAATTACGAAGAGGCTTGTGGGGCTGAGTCCATGAATGATTTCACTCATAAATTAGGAATCGTCCTTAAAGAACTCAAGGAATCATGTTTCTGGATACTTGTCATCTCTCGCATTGAAATGTTACATTCCAAACAAGTAGAACCTCTTATCCATGAATGTGAAGAGCTGTGTGCCATTATTGCTAAAAGTATTGTTACGGCGAAAGCGAAAAATTTGAAATGATAAATGCTAAATTTGCAATTTGCAATTGAGAGACAGCGGGCAACCACAGGGGGTTTGCCTCTACAGGAGGAAACGATGGTTACTTTGTTGATGACTATATTATTTATTCTGTGCCTTGTCTGGTTTGTGTCTAAAGGGATACGGTGGATGAGAGAGAAGGTGTGGTTTAGGTGGGTGGTTATTGGCGGTGGCTGCTTGTTGGTGATTTTTATTGTCCTTTTATTTGTGGGTTGTCCGCTGTTTTTTGAGTATTTTGAGTATCCGAGGTATGGTTGTTGGTGCTGGGGTCCGAAGAATGAGAAGGGAGAGTATACAATATTGTATGAGAAATTTGGTTCAAAGATGAGTCACCTGAAAGGGGCAGGGATGCTTGGGTATACAAAGGTGGGAAGTTTTTCTAAGATATGCCGGATAAACCCTGATGGTAGTGGTGATAAGGTATTGTTTGAAAATAGTGGACCTGATAAAAAAGAACCAGACTCAAAGGGATTTGCTTTGCGAGATTATTGTCAGAAGACTAATTGCATATTGGGGCTAAACTGTCAGGGATTTTGGGAGGTAAACTTAGCGGATAAAAGCAAAAGACTTATTATGCCCAACCCTCAATATAGAGAAACTTACTTCGCAGAATTTTCCCCTGATGGAACCAAGATAGCCTATATCTCTCGACCAAGTGGCCATGGTGAGAAGAATATCTGGCTGGTGGATATTAAAGCTGGATGGAGGAAGTGGATTGGGAGGAGTGATAATGTTACATGGCATCCTTCGGGGAAATATATTTATGGTGCAGGGATGAGAGATTTAGATGGCAATATGCTTTCCCCAGATTTTCCGCGTGGTATTGCTTCTCCCTCCTTCTCCCCAGATGGTAATTATATCGTCGGCTATTGTGCTATGGTAAGGGTTAAAAGGATGGTGGTGGAGGGGAAGGAGAAGTGGGTGGGGGAGAAGGTGCCGTTTGGAGGAGGACAGAGTTCCAAGTGGTCTCCTGATGGGAGGTATATTATTGAGGGTTGGGAAGGTGGAGTGTTCATGTATGATCTATTATATGGAATTTGTGAAACCTCTGTTATCCCAGAGGGGAAAACCACAGAATATACAAGGCAACAATCAGCAGGTATGTTGAAACGATACAGAAAGTGGCTGGAAGAGAATGATCCAGTTTGGTGGGATATGATGATAAAAAGATTCCCAGGGAGATAGAGATGATGAGATATGCAATGACATTCCTATTACTATTTAGCATTATTTCGACAGCTAATGCCACAGAACTATCTGACGCATTAACAGAGGGTAAGAAATTGGGCTGGGATCACAAGGATACCTATCGTCCCTATCCTATCCTTTTCGTCCATGGACTTGGGGGGCATTGTGTAGGCTGGCTTGATCCGGACAATAGCAATAATTACCAGGGACCTGATGAAGATGATGGAATGGTTGCCAAACTTATGCCATATTTCAAACCATATTGGAAAAAACCATTTGAAGAGGAGAAATTCAGTGATAAATTGCTTGACATCACCCTATCCAACAACAAGCCAGCCAAGATATACGATAAAACCTACCTCGAAACCGTCGAGTTTTCGGATAATAATGCCAGCATCCACGACCTGACTGGTGAGCTGCAATCAAGGATTCTGGGGGAAAATAGCTTGGGGGATAGAAAACCTGCAGATGCTGAACATCCAAAGGAGCATACTCCTGTTCCAGGCTATGAACCCCTACTCCGTGAATACTATCACCCCATTTATGGATTAGATAAGCCATACAATCCAACTGATCACCCTCAGGACAAGGTAATCCTCGTCGCTCATTCAGCCGGCGGTGTTTTCTCCCGAAACTACTTGACTAACCCGGCTATCTCCCAGGACTTCAAGGACAGGCATATAGACAGGCTGATTATGATCTCTGCCCCTAATTTCGGGGCACCGATTGCTGAGCGGGTAAATAATATTGGGATATGCAATATTAGTGGGGCAGCATTAATGGGTGGCTTCATTGGTGGGGCATTTGGTGAGATACCTGGTGTTGCAGCTGGCATGCTCGGTGGTGCCGGCGTCCAGGCAGCAAAAGATACTACTGCAGGGATTATTTGTGCAATAATTGGTGTTGACCCTTACGGCAAACTTATCAAGGATCTCAAGCCTGACTCTGATGCCTTGTTAGAATTAAATAAGCGTTCCAAACCTCAGGATGTTACGCAACAAACAATGGTTGCAGAGACAAAGGATATTATGGGTATTGGGGCTAAAAGTCTGATTGCCTGTCTCACCGGGTTTGAAACCCCGGAGGAGACTAAGAGATTATGCAAAGGGAAGTTAGACGAGACAAGCCAAAAGATAGATGAGGCATTAAAGGAGGCAGAGCCAAATTCGGAGATGCATACCAAATTATCCGACCTGAAATTATTAATCGATCGATTAATCTCTATACCTATGACCACCAAAAATTCCAACCTGATTTGTTCTAAAATAGCTGAACTCAAACAAGGTAATGTGGCTATAGGGCAATACATAAAAACCATGACAAATAACTTGAAGGCAAACAAGGTGAAGACACTCTCATCGCTTCTAAAAAATGTTAATCTCTCATTGACAATTGTCATTCCTATCCTTTCTGCTATTATTGATAAGTCAGATGGGATGGTGCCGGTCTGTAGTCAGGCATACCTAACAGGGCTTGGTGGTCAGATTGCTCCTGAGGAAAGCTCAGAGATAGTCGAATCATCCTTCCATTCTACCGCATTTTTGGGTCCGATTGGTATTCGCGGCAGCTATGACGGAAAGATAAGCGTACAAGACATATTCAGTCAAATAGCAGCTCACCAAAATGTATCTTAACCAAGTGCGGCTTTGAGAATGAAAGCTTCATCATCGAAGGCAAATGCTTTGATTACCTGCCTGCCTCAACAACGGTGAGTATCGTCATGAAGGATAAGCAGCTGCACGATACGGATAATCATGCAATAAAGGATATACCGCTCAGCCCACTTCCTATCTATAGTTATTTGAGTGAAGGCGGAAAGTATAACAGTGGATTTTCATTTGTTATTGAGCCAAATGATCTGCCAAAGCTTGAGGATGAATCAAGCCTTATCCATGTCATCCTGCATAATCCTGCAGGACACACCTTGATTGATGGTTCAGAGCATGAAAAGATAGAGGTGCCGATATATTTCAAAACACCATTCAAGCGGGTTAAGGTGGACGGCACATATACAATTTCCTCACCATTACCTGTATCCTCAATCGACCAGACTGGGCTTTGTCTGCCAAATCCGTTACTCACAGATAACCAAGCCTTAGTCATGAAGGTACCTGCAAATACCCAGGCCCGGGTTTCACATGTCTGGTGGAATGCACAGGAACCGTCGAACCTGTTTGAGACATGGATTGCCACCAACAAAAAGGTAGATAATATTGGTCATATCCGGTATCGGAATCTTGGCAATTATACCAGTCCCTGTTTTCGTCACCGGGTATTTTTGGAATCAATCAATTATCTTAATGAAAAGAGTACTGCCCCAAAACAAATCGTGATTACCAATCCGCAAACCTATCAGACACATAAATTTGCATCATGGCTGTTTTCAGTGGGGACAACGACTCAGGCTGGGATATTCAGCCCGGATGTTAATCTGGATAAAATGGCAGGCGAGGATGTTGTCTTGCCAGCAGGATCTGTCATGGCTCGGAAATGGTCTGACATCGAGCCATCAGGGGTGTATAATAACAAGGCAGGTGCGTTAAATATCCTTAAGGTTTTGGGCGATGGCTATGATTTTGTGGTGGATGCGGTGGGGAAGGATGTCAAACCTATTGTCTTGACATCGTATTTTGAGGGCAGGAATTATCTGAAGGATTATATCGCAGATGACAGGAATAGGCAGACAACATTTTACAAGATTAACCTGCCGAGTGGTCAGGGAAGCCCGGTATTGGAAATTAAAAATTATGAATTAAAAATTAAAAATGAGGAAGAACAGAGGGCAAACACGGGAGAGGTACAGATATATCCATCTGCGTCATCTGTGTCATCTGCGAGCAATTCTATTCCGGAATTGCTGCAGGATTTGCCTGTTGATATAAGGGAGATGTTGTTGGGTGATCAGACCAGTCATACCAGTCAGACCTGTCAGACTAATCAGACCATGCTTGCACCACCCATTGGCAGAGAGGTCTGGCGGCTGTTTGTTAATGGTGAGCAAATGGATGAATGGAATCAAGATAAATTGCTGCAAGGCTATGCCTGTGCCTTGCTGGATTACTACAACCCATATTTTAAGAATAACAAGCAGTCGTATTTTCCATCTTGTCCCATAAATCGTGAAACAGATGAGACAACGGCATTCTTGAATGGGTTTTGCATCTGGTTTTCATCAACATTAAAAGGGACGACAAGCGTGCAGGTTGGGGATACGGTGTATGATTTAGCAGCAGACCCAAGCAGCAATAATCTTAAAGGTGCAGATAATGAAGGGGCAATAGCAGCTGCCCTGTACCAGCTGCATATTCCCAAAGGCATACTCAAGGCAGCATTAACACCAGGGGATACAGGAACAAGTGCCTTTGGTATCATTCGATTAGCCAATGAACTATCGGGCTTGGGCTATGATGTGGAAGGGACATTTCAGAGGTATGGGTTAT
>JAHIZN010000187.1 GCA_018814245.1 bacterium | reverse complement strand
GGCACATCATGCCAACCCTTGATACGGAAAAAAGATTATGCGGGTTTGAAGAGGTGGAGCTCGGCTTTACCCATGATATGGCTGTCAGAGAGGCACAGAGATGCTTGAAGTGTCATGAGAAAGGGTAGGGGGGAGAGATGATACAAGCAAAAGATATACAAGCAATCTGTGAATGGGCACAAAGATATGACCTTTATTCTGTTTATATTTTCGGCTCCAGTCTTGAATAGCTTGAGAATAGTAACGATATAGATATTGGTGTAGAAGGTATTCCGAGGTCAACTTTTTTGAATTGACAGGCAAGCTTGATTGGGTATTGTCAAAACCAGTTGATGTAGTTGATCTTGATTCTAATAATCCGTTTGCCACGGTTGTTCGTAAATACGGGAGGCAAATTTATGGAAGAGTACGAGGAATATCCTAGAGCTGAAAAGCAGGCTATGGAACGAACGATGGAATTGCTCTCTAAAGGACTATCCCGTGAACCAAAAGAAGAGCTTGACTATGCTGGTATTGCTGCCTATTTGCATAACCTTTACAGTGGTGTTGAAAATATCTTAAAGCAGAGAGCGTTGCAGGGTCAATTCAATATTTGCAATGGGTTACGGCTTTTCTTGACACAAAAAGCTGCCATCTTAGGCCTTTACACCCTTTGAAGTTATGGGACTGATTGAGCTAACTTCAATATTTTTAAGCCACCTTGAGAGATGAGTCCCGACGATTTTGGCAATTTTTAGCAAATTGGTGGAAATTGCCTCATGCATCATGTCAAGCATGTCAACAACTTACAACATTTGTCAAGCCAGAGGCTTTCGTGTGATTTTATGGCTATTTTTGTTGTAACTCCTTATAGCTTATGCAACACTCTCGGCAGTTAAGAATTTTTGTTTGTAACTTTTTACTTGACAAGATAAGCAAAAATATGATATAATATATTTTACTTTAGTTTTCTCTTTTGAGAAGAGAAAAACTGCCATATAATTTTTTTAATAATGGAGGAAAAAAATGAGAAGCAGCGGATTTGTTTTTATAATCGGTGCGTTGTTGTATATTGTCCTGTCATTTAGCCCTCTTTCTCACTGTTTAAGTAAGGAAGCAGATGCTTCTAACTCAGCTTCTGTAGATTACAGCCTGCCTAATAATGAAGATTTATTAATCAGTGAAGTAGTTGCGAATTATCAATGGTCACAGGGTCCATCCCCTGAGGATGTTGCTCAGGATTCATTTAAGGAATCATCTGTATTTGTACGAAAGCTCATCTTTGAAAGATACACCATTAAACAGGGAGATACCTTATGGTCAATTGCCAGAGACAACAAGGTATCAGTAAATACCATTATTGGTACAAATAAGATGAGTGATAAAAGGGTTATTGTCGGCAAAGAGATAAGAATACCAAATCAGAATGGAATAATGTATGAGCTTAAAGGAATGGATAGCCTGCAATTAATATGCAAAAAGTATAAAACAGATGTGAAGGCGGTTATGGAAATAAATAGCTTAAATGAAAATCCGTCTGGTTTATCTCCGGGCAAATCCATCTTCTTGCCGGGTGCAAAGCCAATCATCAAGATAGAAGAAAAGAAAATTGTTAATAAATCTCGATTTGCCTACAGAGAGAGCAAAAAGCGACAGATGTTTATTCTGCCTGTGTCATGTGTTGTTACATCACCCTTTGGATATCGGGGCAGAGAGTTTCATTCTGGGATTGATTTAAGGGCAGGTGTTGGTCGTCGAGTGGTAGCGAGTGCAGACGGACAAGTAATTTACAGCGGTTATATGGGAGGATACGGTAAATTAGTAATCATTCGGCATAGTAATGGTTTTACAACCCGATATGCCCATAATTCAGCCAATCTTATCCAAGAGGGAACTTATGTCCGACAAAACCAGGTAATTGCCTTAGCCGGAATGACTGGACATTCAACCGGTCCACATGTCCATTTTGAGATACGAAAGAACGGTATCCCTCAAAATCCTATGCATTATGTTTATTAAATTGTAACTACTCAGGAGGCATCCCAAGTCAGAATGTCTCCTGAGGGAAGTTGGCGACTGGGTTTGTCGTTGTCGGAGGGCTAAAGATTACGAAGTGTTGATAACGGGAATGAATAGGTTGTTCAGGAAGACGCGGTGCAGTGCGTTCAGTGTGTTGAGACCGTTTTTCTTCGCTGTCGACAGGCTGTTACGGAACTGATAATCATCGCCAACACCATACCATATATGGTATCTGCTGATAAGCTTAGCACAATATGCCGCATGCTTCTCGTGCCGAATTTCCATTCCGTAACAGCCTGTCGAATGGTGATTGAACACAAATAAATTTGTTGTCTAACAAATCGTTGCAGCGGACGGCGTAAACGCCGTCGCTGAACTCTATCGTTAGACTTACAAGAGAGCGGAAGATATTACTCGGGCGGAAGATAGCAACCGGGCGGAAAATAACAGATGGGCGGAAAATAGTAATCGATAGCAAAATACCGTTCAATCGCCAGACTGTGTAAAAACTCAATTTCACGATAATTGCTCTACAGCATAAAATAGTAAATTTATGCAAAACCACAATGTGTTGTAGCATTAGTGTCCAGATTCAGAGTTTTTAGGCTAACGGTCATATTAAACTATCCCATTGCTAACGCACATGCACTAAATGATAGCATATTTTTCTATATTATGGAACAATTATTTTTGTCCGTATGCCTTACACAGTCTGGCGTATGAAAAAGATTATTGTTCTGAAAGAGGTAGCACTATGAGCAATGTGATGATAAGTATTCCCGATGACCGTTTTCTGCAATTAAAAGAAATGGCTATGCATTTCAGAGTTACACCTGAAGAACTGGCGATGGTCAGCATATTTAATTTACTGAGACAGCCTGAAGACAGATTTCAGGAGGCGGTAGATTATGTTCTCAAAAAAAATGCGGAACTCTATAAGCGGTTGGCATAATGCGATATCTTACACTTTCTGAAATACTAAAGCTATATCGCCGGATTATGGAACAATCAGGCGGAATAATGGGTATCCGTAATTTAAGTGCGATAGAATCCGCTCTTGTTCAGCCAATTATGACCTTCGGAGAACAGGAACTCTATCCGACAATTGCTGAGAAGGCATCAGCAATCGGCTTTTCATTGATTATGAATCATCCTTTTGCGGATGGCAATAAGCGTCTCGGACATGCCGCAATGGAAGTCTTTCTTGTTATGAACGGTTTTGAAATTAATGCCGGGATTGATGAACAGGAACGAGTCATACTTCAGCTGGCTTCGGGGCTGATCGGAAGAGAAGAATTTACGGTGTGGCTGAGTAATAATATTAGACTTGGTGCGAAATAAGCGATAACCAGAAGAGAAAAGAATCGGAACAGTTTCGATAACCCTATTGGGCTCAAGCAATTAGAGAAAAAATACTGACAAGGAAGGAATCAGGGGCAAATATTGAATGTGGGATTTAATGTGATAGTTTGGCAAGCCAGAAGAAAAAAGACAACAAAGCAAAGCCTAACAAGAAAAATCAACCTGACAAGGAGCAGGTTATTTTTGTCGTTAGCCTTACAAGAGAGCGTAAGATGGTAATCAGTGACAAAATAACGGGCAGGCGGAAGATAGCAACCAAGCATAAGAGAGCAATCGGGCGTTAAATAATAGCCGAAGTTTTCTGACATAATAGACTTGTTGCCAAAAACAGTTAAGGGGCGATAGCAATGGAATTTGAGTGAGATCCAAAAAAGTCTGTTGCAAATAAGCGAAAGCATGATATCACATTTCAGGAGGCAGCAACGGTTTTTGGAGACCGCTTGGCGATGACCTTTGCCGACCCTGACCAATCCAATAATGAAGAGCGATATCTTACTTTTGGACTGTCAATGCAAAACAATCTGCTCGTTATTTCACATACATACCGTGGAGAAAAGACAAGGATTATCAGTGCGCGTCTTATGGACCGTAAGGAAATGAGAATTTATGAAGAAGGCTAAATCTGAAGAATTGCGATCTTTGTATAACCGTGAAGACCTTGGGCCGGGTGTTCGGGGTAAGTATTTTGAATCTTACCAAAAGGGTACCAATTTAGTGCTTCTCAGTCCCGATGTGGCTAAGGCATTTCCGACAGAAGAATCAGTAAATGAGACTCTTCGCTCCCTAATTAATCTTGCACATAAGACCATCGGACTAACAAAGCGTTCAACGGGACATGTTAAAAGCTGTACACCGGTTAGCGTTGCGTTAGACTTACGAGAGAGAGCGTAAGATATTACTCAGTCCTGCGGTGAAATGTCAAGAGAACAATGAGCCGAGATCTAACTTTTTTGTCCCTGCAATTGGGGGCAAATATAGCGTTAAAGGTTAGGCAGATGTAAAATGTTACAGATTTTAATTAACATAGTACACCATGACATTAATTCCTGATACTCGATGTTCAAGTTTTTTAAAAAATTAATGGTTACCATAGAGGCACAAAGATAAGATTCCTGCAGGAGTTTACCCCTGTGAATGCATTCGCAGGAATGACAGAAGAATTTCAAACTGTCATTCCTGCGAATGCAGGAATCTCCCTATCAAGCTATCAAAAATTAATGTCATGGTGTACTAGTGCTTACTTGCATAAGTAATAGTTATATGATATACTTTTAGGCAGGAGAAAAAATGCTGCAAAGTCCTTTGTCTGGCATAAAAGATAAAAGATCCGCAGTTGAAAAATACTATCGGTAACTTATGCAAGTAATCGCTATCTGACAATTAAAGTGAGCTAATAATGACCACCCATCAGGAAGACTATACATTTGACTCTCTGCTTCGTGAATTGATTGAGAAAGATGGTTCTGATCTGCATCTTCGGGCAGACGAGCCGCCATTCCTCAGGATAAACGGGAAGCTTAAGCGAGCAGATAAATTCCCTCCATTAACCAATGAAAAGATAAAATCATTGCTTTATTCTATAATGAGTGAAGAAAGACGGCAAAGATTTGAGCAACACCTTGAGCTGGACATGTCTTATACCATACCTGATGTTGCTCGTTTCAGGATCAATATCTTCCAGCAACAGGGCTGTATTGGTTCAGCTATCCGGTTGATTCCCTTTAAGATACAGACAATTGATGAACTTAAACTGCCCGGGGTCATAAAACAATTATCCTTAATACAAAGAGGGCTTGTTCTTGTTACCGGTCCTACAGGCTCAGGAAAATCAACCACATTGGCTGCCATGATTGATTATATTAATTCAAATCGAAAAGCAAACATTATCTCTATTGAGGACCCAATAGAGTTTGTTCACATTGACCGCTTAAGTGTTGTCAACCAACGAGAGGTGGGGGTTGATGCCCCTTCCTTTGCTGAGGCACTCAAGCATGTTATGCGTCAAAATCCGGATGTTATTCTGGTAGGTGAAATGAGGGATCTGGAAACCATGGCTTCAGCTATTACTGCCGCAGAAACAGGGGTATTGGTCTTTGCCACACTTCACACCAATAATGCGGTTCAGACAATTGACCGTATCATTGATGTCTTTCCTATTGAACAGCAACAACAGGTAAGGCTGCAGATTGCTGTTACCCTTCAGGCTATTGTTTCTCAAACCATTGTTCCTAAGATATCTGGGGAAGGAAGAGCCGTTGCCTTTGAGATCATGATTGCCTTACCAGCCATAAAGTCATTGATTAGAGATGGTAAGGCACATCAAATGTATTCGATTATCCAGGCAAGCGGTGGATATGGGATGAGAACGCTGGATCAGGATTTAGTAGAATTAGTCAAGAATGACATTGTTGCTTATGAAGAAGCCCTTGCCAGATCACCAAATCCAAAGGAATTTGAACAAAGGGTGCTCAGGGTTAAGCCAAATGTTAAGTTATCATCATAGCACGAAAAATTAAAAATTATGAATTATGAATTAAAAATTGAAGGGAAGGAACCACAAAGGGTAAACTTAGGGAAAATAATTGCGAGCGATAACAAAGTGATTATGAGAAGAGTCTGACAAAGATTGTATTAATGGATTTACACCCTTTGTGGCTCTTCTTCTGCAAATAGGTAACTACTCAGCTATTGTTATTTTAAGCACATTTGTAGCTACTTAGGCAGCAAGAATACAGAATTCAGGAGTCAGGAGTCAGAATGAGAACACCTGCTATGATAGTTTTCTCAGGAAATATGGGGATAT
>JAHIZN010000186.1 GCA_018814245.1 bacterium | reverse complement strand
TGATTTATCATGGTGGGTGTTTGATTTGAGTACAGCACCATGATTTATCATGGTGGGTGTTTGATTTGAGTACAGCACCATGATTTATCATGGTGGGTGTTTGATTTGAGTACAGCACCATGATTTATCATGGTGGGTGTTATTCAATATACAACCCTTCATGTTGTATCCTGATCTTCCTACCCGCAATTCGTTCTACAAACTCCTCCTTGTCTGCGGCAAACAAGGGTGATACTTCAACAGGATAATCACCAATCTCAAATCCGCCGGCTGCCTTAAGCCAGCTATTATACAGGCGTATCAAGTCATGCCTGACTGTTTCCGGCGAATTCTGTCCAGACATATTTTTTAGTGGCAAAAACTCTTCTTGACGATCTACCTCCATTACTACAGAGTGCCCGGCATATTTTAAGGCATCAAATATAAATGTTTCAAACTTGATTCCATTAATCTCCTGCGGCTTTACCATCTTTCCATTCTCATCAATATATGGTATCTTTTTTCTTGCTGCATGGTATGGGAGATGAAACCCATTGCTGATAAGTTGGTTGATAAACTCTACATTTAACATATGAATGGCTGTATTGCCTGCCATAAATTTCAGAGAGCCATCTGGATTAACAGCATGTCTTTCTTCATCATTCAGTTCTGTGTATTCAATTACCCCTAATTTGTCATTAATATATCCAAGAACCCCAACCCGTTCATCAGGATGAATCTTGGGAACAACCTTTGTAGACATCTGGGAGCGTTCCAATTGATGATATCCGATAAATATTGGGTCAGCTATTCTAACTAAGGCATTATCTACCTGAAAATAAAATATTTCCTCGATTCCCTGCTTTTTTAATGTATCCAATGCCCCGTTTTCTTTAAGGCAAAGCAATGAACCGCCATGCCCATTAGGACTCATAGCAATATTAGCAGGGCTGTTCATAATTAATTTACCATTAAAGTCAATCGCAGGTAACATTCCTTGTTCAAGAAAGATAACATCACTTGCCTGAAGCTGGAAAAATCTATGTTCCTGAAAGAAATCCCTTGTTTGTTTATTATTCTCCCTGCTGACCATAATGTACCATGGGATCTGTGTATTATACTTACGGGAAATGGCTGCTATTTTTTCTGCATGATATTGAAAAAGGCTTTTGTTGGTTACAGGTCCAACCCCAAATGTACCCTTGGGTAAATTATACCCAAGCCTGGTGCTTTGTCCTCCAGCAACAACAAAGCAGGCTACCTTGCCATCCCTCAATGCCTTTTCCCCTTTTTCTTTTGCTTCCTGATGTCTTTCATCTTTTATGGGAATAACATGAGGTGGTTCAAGTCGTGGATGCGGCTCTCTATTTGCCATCCCCATATCAATTAATTCATTAACAAGAGAAATGTTTATGCTTGATATTTGAGATAATAAATCTTCCATTTGCTGAAGAGACAATTTGTCATAATATTTAAGAACATGTTCCTGCTTCATGAGAGAGAGCTTGTCCTTAATCATGGGTAAAGAGGTAGTTGCCGCTTGCTGACAGGGGCAGAGAATAGATTCCATTTCTGTTATTTTCATAATAATTGTGCCTTGGTGACTGAAGGATTATGTAATTATTCAGGGATACAGACTTCTGACTTCTTGTTACTGAATAATTACTCTAATAATACCATAAAAACTGGATATTGTCAATATTTTTGCCGGATATTCAGCAATTCTCGGTGAACATACAAGAAATAGAGTTTTTTACTTAAAATTACATGTTGTTGAATAAAATTGCATATTATTGAACAAAAATAGAATAAAGTTAGACGAGTTAGATATATTTATGCCTTTAATACATTTGAAACTGTTTCCTCATTCTTCACAGACGACATAAATCTTACCTAATTTTGCATTTAGGATACACCAATCTCTACCTTGTGTTAAGTGAGAAACCTATTTTTGTAAGTTTGGCAAGTCTGATTATCTTGTTATGGAGAATGAAAACATATCTTGTATTTCGTTGGATCTAATGCAAAATTAAGCAGTTCTTCCCAGTCTTCAAAAATCAATATCTTGATATAGCTCCGAAGGGTTTCCCACATATGCCTTTTACTTCCAAATTTCTTACGACACTCCTGATATAATCTATCTGTCAGCTCAAAAATCTGATGAAAGTAAAATGCCAACAGGGTTAAAAGGAAAAAGTTAAAGCACAGATTTTTTTCTCCATGACCATAGTTATGTTCTATATGGTAACCTTGATT
>JAHIZN010000185.1 GCA_018814245.1 bacterium | reverse complement strand
TGTTTGTGTAATGTTAATAAGATATTCACCACCCTACCCCTGCCAGCTGGGGATAACTTGATACTCAAATATTTACCAATAATCTATTATCTCCCTATCTCCTTCATCTCCTTATCACCTTTTTATTACCTGAATAGTTACTATTAATATTAATTGGAGGTCAAACATGAGATTTTACATTGCAACGCTTTTATTAACATTAACATTCTCTCTCCCCCCTGTCTGTCTGGCACAGGAAACAAAGCCTGATGAAACAATCAATAAAGGTGCTGCCTCTCAAGCTAAAAGCGAAGAATTAGAGGATGTAACCATAAAAGGTACGATTAAGCAGGAGATAAAGACTCAGAAGCCTTTAGTCAGGATTGAAGAAGAGATGATTGAGGTTGATATGCCTGCCATGGAGACAGAGGAGCAGCTTTTTTCAAAAACACCTGCTACTCTGGAAATATGGCGTGAGGCATATGGTCATATTTTATCCAGTAAACAAGCAGCATTTCCAGGATACACGGGGCTTGTAGAAACACCTATTGCCACATTCCAGCCCCAAATCAGAGGTGAAAAAGTCATCTCTAAATGGAATCTGGTTATTACTGACTCCAAGGGATGCGACTTCAAAAAGTTTAAGGGTTCAGGTGATCAATCTATTGTTGTTGTCTGGGAAGGTTACAATGACAAGAACGAAATACTCAATGTAGGGGATATGTATACCTATGTTTTTAACTACACAGATATGGCAGGGAATCCTCATACAGTTGTTGGCAGACCATTTTCTGTTAATGGGCTTGTTCATCAGGAAAAAAATGGGCTATTTATTAGTATAGCCAACAAGGCATTATTTGTTGAAGAAAGAGATCAAATCAAGATTAAAGAGGATATATTTCCCATGCTTAAAGAAACAGCAGATAGGATAAAAGACTACTTTGGCTTGCCTATTTCTGTAATTGCATACGGAGACACTACAGCCAAAGCCCTCGGGCAAGCTAATGCTATGGCTGAGTACTTAGCCAATAACTTAATTATCTGGGTAGACCAAATAAAGGTTGCAGGCTATCAGATAGAGCAGGAAAAACAACATGTTGATGTAATTGTCCACAACAGATAGATATGTGTAAACCAATTGGTAACTATTCAGGCATAAGAATAGCTAAAGCAAGGCAAGTAGCAGCATGTGTAAAAGGCGACCACAAGGGTCGCAGTTACAAATATCCTCGACAGGCTGTTACGGAATAGGAATTCGGCACGAGGAGCATACAATATATTGCGATAATCTCGTCAGCAAGTACCATATGTAGCGTGGTGTTGCCACTGCTTGTCGGTTCCGTAACAGCCTGTCGACAGGCTGTAGCTGCAGGGCTTGTCCCTGCTTATTTAAGTTATTCTGGGACACCACTCAATCTTTGTGGCTTGCAAAATCCACAGGTTATTGAGCAATTACGAAAAAGCTTTAGAGAATAGTTTTGACCTGTGCAATTAAGATTAATCCGCACAGATTTCACAGATTATCAAAAAAAATGGGGGAGAAAAAGTATGCAGAATAAAGTTTTTCCTGATACATCTACACAAGGACTGAAAGATTCTTGCCATGTGTCCATTCCTTTGCATTTTGAATTTCACATCTCTAAAGAATCCAGAAACAAATATCAATTTGATGATGCTCTCTTTGGTCTGACAGGCAATGTCGTCTTTGCTGATTTTAAGGCAGTCAGATTATTTGTTGGGAAGATAAATGCTCACAAGGATCTGCAGGCTTATCCAGAGAGTGTGGTTATGCCTGGCGATATCAGTGCCATGGGGCTGATTGATGAGATACTCCACCTTGTTTGCAGCCTGTATCAAGAGCAAAAGAATCAGGCAGCATGGGAAAAGGGATGGGAATGGTTGGTAAATGAGATTGGGGAGAAGATTGACTCACGCGGAGACGCGGAGATGCGTAGAATGATGGAAAAGATTGGAGAGGAGATTGGCTCACGCGGAGACGCGGAGAACGCGGAGGCGGAGGAGATATTCTCACGCGGAGACGCGGAGACATGGAGAATGAGGGAAAAGGTTGGAGAAGAGATTGACTCACGCGGAGACACGGAGAACGCGGAGGCGGAGGAGATATTCTCACGCGGAGACACGGAGAACGCGGAG
>JAHIZN010000184.1 GCA_018814245.1 bacterium | reverse complement strand
TTTACACCCTTTGTGGTTCTTTCCCTGCCAGAGGTGCTGCCTCTTTTTCGCTCGCAATTATGAAAGTAGAGACGCAAAATTTTGCGTCTCTACAACATGTCAATCTTCGCAACTTGCAAAATCCACAGGTTATTGAGCAGTTACCAACCATCCTTATTTGAGTGTAAGCACCCTGATTTATCAAGGTAAGTGCTATTCATCCCATTTCAGATTAGGATTAACGCCTAAAGACAGATCAGCCAGCTTGCCTGCATTATATTTATGATAGCCTAACCCAGCTATCATGGCCGCATTATCAGTACACAATACAAGTGAGGGGATGTAAAGGGTTATCCCTTTATCAACCGTCCTTTCATTTAACTGCTCCCTTAATCTGGAATTAGCTGCTCCCCCGCCACCAATGATAATAGAGGTAGCTGCCGTATCCTTAATTGCATTCATCACCTTGCTTGTTAAGGCATCTATGGCTGCCTCCTGAAAACTGGCAACAATATCCTCAAGAGAGAGCCTCTCTGGCAGGGGAAGCCTCTCTGGCAGGGGGAGCCCCTCAGGCAAAGGTAGCCTCTTCGACACAGGCAATGAATGCCCTGCATTCCTTGTGTAATTAATTACAGCGGTCTTTAGCCCGCTATAGCTGAAATCATATTTGCCATGTTTTATAACTGCCCTTGGAAATTTTATTGCCTTGTGATTGCCAGACTTAGCCAATTTGTCAATAATTGGTCCCCCTGGATACCCAAGCCCAAGCCATTTTGCCACCTTATCATATGCTTCACCAACAGCATCATCCTTTGTTCTGCCAAGTGTTTCATAAACACCTAATTCTTTGACCAATACCATTTCCGTATGCCCACCAGAGACAAGCAGAGCAATGGCCGGCAGATTAATCTGCGGATACTCAAGATGGACAGCAAATATATGTGCCTCAAGGTGATTTATTGGAATCAGCGGAATCCTCTTCCCATAAGCCAATGCCTTGGCAAAGGATACGCCTACCAACAAAGCACCAGCCAACCCGGGTCCATAGGTAACAGCTATGGCTTCAATATTATCTATGCTTATTTTTGCATCATTAATGGCTGACTCAACCACTTGATTGATCACCTCAATATGCTTTCTTGAAGCAATTTCCGGAACAATACCGCCATATTGTGCATGAAATTTGACTTGAGAGGAAATAACATTTGAATGGATACATCTGCCATCCTCAACAACAGCAGCAGCCGTTTCATCGCATGAGGTTTCAATTCCAAGGATTAACAATTTTTCCTCCAGTGTTCAGAATGAAATTCATACTCCAATTAATTTTTTAATGCCATCTATAAAAACACAAAAACTTTTCGAATGGTCTTAACCTCAATTCCCGCATCCTTTATTTGCAAGGCGGTATTGATTTGTTTTGTTTTGCTTTGCTTCATTCCTCTTCCGAATGCCCGATTAAACCCTTGGCATCTTTTTCTTCCAATTTTAGTTTTAGAGGGACATTCTTTACCCTTTTTTCGACGAGCTTTATATGTTCAGCAGGCGATAAATGTTCCGGTAGGGTTCCGCCGATTCGTTTGATAGCATTTCTAACTTCTTTGCCGACATCTTCATGAGTCCTAATAGCTGATTGCTGGTCTTTCACCCGTTCACGAGCAAGTTTATCACGAGTCTGAGTCATACGAAACTGGTTTGCCGCTAATTCTGTAGTATCCATGCGGTCCATAAGATTTTCTTTTTCAGGTATTCTCTTGTGTTTCTTTATCGCATCCCTGCCAAGCCCTCCATACATGCCTTTATATCCTGCATCATGAAAAATACCGAACATTCTATCCTGCACCCCTGCATCCCTCGCTGCACCTGACAATGCCTTAAATTCTTCAGCCGTCTGCTTGCGAAGTTCTAACCGTTCAATATCAGCGGTAATGGCATCTGAGATTTCTTGCCTGCGGGCTTGAATGGCAAAATACTTCTGAGCATTGGCTATCTCAGGTTTTCGCGGATCTCCGTTTTGAGCAATCAAATAACAGGCAAAACGCGACAGATGATAATCATTAACCGTTTGTACCGCACCCTTACCGCCTTTGATCGGTTTGCCGGCGCCGGCAAAGTGATGCAAAGCCTCATTTCCTGACTGTTCACAAGAGGTTATCGCCCTTTTAACGGCATCTTCAAATCGCCGCCATTGCGTATATCCCAAAAGTGGCTGAATTTCCCGCGCACTCCAATACTCTGCCTCATATTCATTTACCTTCTTCAGGTCTTCAAAAGACTTGCTTCCTATTGATACTAAATTTCTATTCAACATGCCTTCTCCTGAAATAAAACGATAATAGTTTACATCGTCTTAAACTCTATTCCCGCATCCTTCATTTGCAAGGCGGCATTGGTTTTTAATTGGTCATTATTCTTAAATAATCGGTCTAATATAATTACCTTATGCGGTTTTAGGGCGATGTTTGTGCCACCTCTTCCTTGCCGCCTTATTATCATTTTGAATGCCTTTGGTGACATTCAAACCCTTCCAAAATCATGGTTCTTCCCTTTCTATGCCTGAAAGTTTATCAAAATCAGTATCATAAGAGAAAACAGTCTTTATGTTCTTATTCTTCATAAAGGCTGCTTGGTATGCATCAATAAAATCCACATTCTTATCTGCATAAGTATTTACTGCGTCTAAGATTATATATCTGTTCTGAAAATTTATGTGAGGTGTATTAATAACCTTCATTAAGCATTCCTTAATCTTCAGACGATTCAATTTATAGAAGGAATCCATAACCCAAATTATTTCAGCAATCACAATATCCAGAATATATAAGTCTACCTCTCCTTTTATAGCCTTTTCGAATAGCTTCTCACACCGATCAGCCTTATCCTTATCATCCTCTACGAAATATCGTATCAATATATTTGCATCTAAGATATTCATTCCATTTTCTCTCCTACTTTTCTGGCAATACCTTTCTCAAATTCCTTTCTTAAATTTTTAAAATCAACCTCTCCACCTTTATGTTCTACAATACCTCGCAAGTCTAACACATTACCCTTGATAGACCTCATTACAACCCCATCTTCAGTTGGAATAAAAAGGAGTTTATCTTTAAGTTTCACTCCTAATATATCACGAATTTTTTTAGGAATAGTTATCTGTCCTTTAGAGGTAAGTACTGCTTCTGTCATTTTTATCAACTCCTTACTTTTTTAATATCTACTTACATCGTAACATAGATTTTACTTTCTGTCAATGGGAATTTATGTAAAGAAGTAATGGGTTATTCATCAGTTTGTAGTAACCGCATTTATGCTGCTGTTTACCTCGCACATGCCAATAGCAAGTGCTATATATGGTATGGTGTTATCACTGATTATCAGTTCCGTAACAGTCTGTCGAGTTGATATTGCTGGTGTTAAGTCAAAATGGAGTTTCATTTGCCCTCCATATTCCCAGAAAAATCAAACATAAGGTGGTATAATTTAATTCTTTTATTTCCAATATCTTTATGAATTGAGGAGTATTGATATTTAAAATTTTCAATAAAATTAAGAGAAGTCAAAACAGTTTCAGTATTAGCGTCTGCAAAATTATTTTTCAGTAAATTGTTAATAGTTGTAATGTTTACACAAATATCCATTTGCTCGACCACAAAGCCAATCATACCGTTTGTATGGTAATAGGTAGAATATTTTCTTTCAACAAATCTTTTTATCCCGTATTCGATATACTTTGCATTTAAGCTTGAAATTCCTGTAGGCGTTTGATTATCCAACCGTTTACATTCGATGATATAATACGCTTTCGGTTCTATCAATGTATTTTGTGTGGTTATTTTTATGTCAACCCTTCCACTGTCATTATCTTCAGGCACTTCTCTGTCAAAATTGTACTTACCTGTAAATCCAATACAATCTCAATACTGTTCGGAATGATTTGGCATGATTCTTGCATGTAATCATTTTCAATCCAACTTCATGCTAAAGCAGTATTTTACCATAAAGTTTGGATTGTTAAATATTAACTTAACCAGAAAATAGTCAAGAAAGGTAACTGC
>JAHIZN010000183.1 GCA_018814245.1 bacterium | reverse complement strand
TTTACACCCTTTGTGGTTCTTTCTCCGCCAGAGGTGCTACCTTTTCTCGTTGCAATAGCTGCTGACTAACGAGGCTTGATGCAATTATCCACAACCGCACAGGTGGCAAAATTTTGCGTCTCTACATGCCTCTACGATTTCACCATGTACTGTAGCCGTTGAATTTGTTTTGCAATTTTTTTATAATCTGCGATAATCTGCGAAATCTGCGGATATATTCCCTATTTCTAATTACACAGGTTGAAATGTAGTAGATAGAATGTCTGCTCTGTAAAGTAAAATAAGGAGGAAATTACTAAAAATGTTTGATTCATGCAAATCAATTCATGCTAAAATTTGCAATCCTAAATTCCGAGGGCTATGGTTGCAGATGGGCATAATTATCTCATGCCTTGTAATGCTGAGTCCAGTTGCCATGGCATCAGGAACAGCGACCACAACAGCAGCTAATGCCCCATTAGCCTGGTGGATATGGCCGAGCAGCTTATTCATTGTTACCTTATTAATGGGAATTGCTGCGGTTTTGGGTGGTATTGGCGGTGCAGTACTCTATGTACCCATTATCAGCGGATTTTTCCCTTTTCATTTGGACTTTGTTCGTGGGACAGGGCTTTTAGTAGCACTTTGTGGTTCTCTTGCAGCTGGTCCTTCATTGCTAAGGTCTGATCTGGCAAACCTTAGACTGGCTATTCCTGTGGCTCTTATTGCCTCTTTATCGGCTATATTTGGGGCAATGGTTGGGCTTTCTATACCGGCTAATATTGTTCAGACACTTTTGGGAGTAATCATTCTTGGAATTGTTGCCCTCATGTTTACTGCAAAGAAATCAGAATTTCCTGATGTACCCAAGGCTGATATGTTGTCTTCAGCATTGCGGATACATGGTATCTACACCGAGGGAAGTACTGGTCAAGCCGTCAATTGGAAGATACACCGTACCCCGATGGGACTTATCATGTTTGTTTTTATTGGTTTTATGGCTGGCATGTTTGGGCTTGGTGCTGGTTGGGCAAATATTCCTGTGTTGAATATGCTAATGGGGGCACCACTGAAGATTAGTGTCGGAACCAGTAAATTTTTGCTTTCAATTACCGATACATCAGCTGCATGGATTTATTTTAATAAAGGTTGTACAATACCCATGATTGTAATTCCATCCCTGATAGGTATCATGCTCGGTTCATTTATTGGTGTACGGCTTCTTAAGAAGGCAAAGCCAACCTTTATTCGTTGGATGGTAATCTGTCTGCTTACCATTGCCGGGCTTAAGGCACTGCAAACAGGATTGAAGTAGGGGCAGACCTATGTGTCTGCCCTGTGTGTTTGTGCCCTGACAAGCTATTCTGAATTCTTGCTACTGATAGATGTTGATAATTAAAAGGGGGAAATATTATGCAGGAAGAATCATTGGTGAATACTCACCATGAACAGGTTATTTATGCCAACATCCTTGAAAAGGGGATGTTTCTTGGGCTTGGGTGTTTAGTGATTACATTTGGGCTCTATATCTTTGGGGTTATCCCATCTGCCATTCCACTGACAGAAGTTTCAAAATATTGGAGTCAGGATGCTCACAGCTATCTTGCGGCTATCAATCAGGATTTTTTACATCTCGAGCATCCACCCACAGGCTGGGCATGGACAACACTTCTAAGAAAAGGTGATTTTCTCAACTTTGTCAGTATAGCCATGCTTGCCGGCTTGACCATTCCCTGTTATCTGGCTATTATCCCAAGCCTGCTCAAAAAAAAGGATGTAGCTTATGTCTTGATGACCATAATTGAGGTTATTATTCTTGGGCTTGCAGCCAGCGGGATATTGGCTGTTAGTGGACATTAATTGTAACTATGTTACTCAATGAAGAACATAAACCACAGAGGCACAGAGAAGACAGAGAACAGAATAATCTAACTGCTCAATATCCTGTGGCAATTCGCAGGAGGTTGAAAGCAACAATAACTATTCAGACAGCAAGAACAGATACAGAGAAAGAGCCACAAAGGGTGTAAATTCTAAGAGATAAACCATTATCAAGCTCTTCTCATTTGTGGTTACTCCTGTTTCGCTCGCAATTCTTGGGAGATGGGGGATAGAGAATAGAGAGATAAGGAGATAATGGGGAAAAGGGA
>JAHIZN010000182.1 GCA_018814245.1 bacterium | reverse complement strand
GTAACTACTCAGCTATCTCATTTTCACACATGACATGAAATCAGTCAATACGCTTTTACAGAGAAAGAGCCACAAAGGGTGTAAACTTAGGAAAAATAATTGCAGCAAAACAGGAGTAATTGCAAACAAGAAGAGCCGTTGACAAGGGTTCATCTCTTAAGATTTACACCCTTTGTGGATCTTTCTCTTCTCGTTGCAATAGCTGCTGGCTAATAATCCACTAAAAAATCACAGCAGCTGAGTAGTTACGATTAATCCAGCAACTCTGCAGCAATCTCTGCCAAAGGAGATCTTTCACCCTTAACAAGCGTTATATGTCCAAATATCTCTGCCCCTTTGAATCTTTCTATCAAATAGGTCAAGCCGTTACTGCATGAATCAAGGTATGGATTATCAATCTGATAATGGTCACCGGTAATAACTATCTTGGTACCATTGCCTGCACGGGTAATAATTGTTTTCATCTCATGCGGGGTTAGATTTTGTGCCTCATCAACAATGATAAATTGATTGGGAATGGATCTGCCCCTGATGTATGAAAGGGCTTCCAGCTCAACTATTTCATCATCAATCAGAGATTCCAGACTTACATTTGAGAATTGTTCCTCATGCTGAAGGGAAAAGAGAAATGACAGGTTATCAGATATGGGCTGCATCCTTGGCATGAGCTTTGCCTCTACATCACCAGGCAAAAAACCAATATCCTTGCCAACAGGAATAATTGGTCTGGTTATCAGGAGTTTCTGATATTGCTCATCCTTGATCACCTTTGTCAGCCCTGCGGCAAGGGCAAGCAGGGTTTTTCCTGTTCCTGCAATACCAATCAAGGTTACAAGCTGAAGTCTATCATCTAAAAGCATATCTATCGCAAACTGTTGTTCTCTATTGTGTGCCCTTATTCCCCAGAGGTTGATTTTAGCTGAGTTAAGTGGAAGGATTGCCTTTTCCTTAAGGTTGTATCGTCCAATACCAGAGTGGGATGGATTAAGCCTGTCAACAATGGTAATGTTCTGGTTTGCCTCAAAAGAGGTATCTTCCACTGTTAGCCTGCCATCAGCATAAAATTTGTTTATAACCTCTGCATCTGTCTCTATGACAGCGGTTCCTGTGTAGAATTTATCCACATCAACCTTATGCCGTTCATAATCCTGACAAAATAGACCAAGGGCATCTGCCTTTATTCTCATGGTAATGTCTTTACTGACAAGGATAATCTGATTTTTCTTGATCTTTTTCAGATGGATGGCTAAGGCTAATATCTGATTATCTACCTTTTGTGGGTCAAGACCTGATGGGAAGGCACTGGATGAAACAGAAGGCGGGATCTCTATCCGCAATAATCCATTATTCTCCATCTTTACTCCATCTAATAATGAATTTTTTTTTCTTAATTCATCTAAGCTCCTGGCAACATGCCTGGAATTTCTGCCAATTTCATCAACCCGCTTCTTTTGTTCATCTATTTCTTCTACCACGCATAAAGGCACCACCACCTCATTGTCTGCAAAGACAAATATGGCGTTTGGATCATGAAGCAAGACATTAGTATCCAGAACAAATGTTTTCATGTTGCACCTCCGGACCGTAAGCATTTTCTATCATATTACTAAATATTCATTGATTTGTCAACAAATATTTTTTGTTGCATTTAATTAAAAAGTTTGATATAATATTAAGTAAGCTATCAGCTATCACTCGATGTTTAGGTTTTTTTGAAAGCTGATGAATGTTCATCACGAAAGCACAGAGGGGAGATTCCTATGATAGCTGAACTCTTACTAAATTACCCAAATCTGTAATTCATAATTTTTAATTCATAATTCATAATTCATAATTCATAATTATACGAGGAGGTTGGCATTGAAATATATCTTTGTAACTGGTGGGGTTATTTCTTCATTAGGAAAGGGTGTGACTGCTGCTTCCATTGGTCACCTTTTAGAAGCAAGGGGGTTAAGAATTGCCATGCAAAAGCTTGATCCTTATATCAATATTGATCCTGGAACAATGAGTCCATATCAGCACGGTGAGGTCTATGTGACAGATGATGGGGCTGAAACAGATCTGGATTTGGGACATTATGAACGGTTTACTGATGTTAAATTGAGCAGGCTGAGCAATGTAACTACCGGCAAGATATATCATTCAGTTATAACGAAAGAAAGAAAAGGGGAATATCTTGGGCAAACCGTTCAGGTTATTCCTCATGTTACAGATGAGATAAAATCCAACATTAAATTGATAGCAGATGAAGATCAGGTAGATGTGGTTATTATTGAGGTTGGCGGTACGGTTGGAGATATGGAGAGTATGCCTTTTTTGGAGGCTATTCGTCAGTTTAGAAAGGATGTGGGCAGGAATAATGTTATCTATATCCATCTGACATTGGTGCCGTTTATTAAGGTTTCAGGAGAGGTAAAGACAAAGCCAACTCAGCATAGCGTAAATAAATTAAGGGAGATAGGAATTATCCCTGAAATACTTATCTGTCGTACAGAGCGAGCCTTGAGTGAGGAGATAAAAGAAAAGATTTCCCTGTTTTGTGATGTAGAAAAAAAGGCTGTAATTAATGCCTATGATGCAAGCAGTGTCTATGAGGTTCCCCTTGTCTTTAAGCGGCAGGGTGTGGATAACCTGATTATTAATTTGCTTGGATTGACGGATAAGATTTCTCTTTCAGCGGAAGATGACCCTTGGGCAGAGATGGTGAATCGATTAAAGAGTCCAAAGCATTCCCTGACAATTGCTGTGGTAGGCAAATATATAAAGCTGCCTGATGCCTATAAAAGTATTATCGAAGCACTTAATCATGGCGGTATTTCTAATGGGACAAAGGTACATATAAGATGGGTTGATTCTGAAAGCCTGAAGTCGCCTGAGGATGCAGAAAAGCACCTTTCTGATCTGGGTGGAATATTGGTGCCGGGCGGGTTTGGATACAGGGGGATTGAGGGTAAGTTAGAGGCTGTAAGATATGCCCGTGAGAATAAGGTTCCATTTTTTGGTATATGCCTTGGTTTGCAGTGTGCGGTGATTGAGTTTGCCAATAATGTTCTTGGGCTTAAAGATGCAAACTCGGTTGAGATTGACCCTGAGACACCATATCCAGTGATACATTTAATGGAAGAGCAGCAAGATATTGAAAATATGGGCGGAACCATGCGGCTTGGGAGCTATCTAGCTATCTTGCGAAAGAATACAGTAACATTCAAGGCTTATGGCTCAGAATTAATATCTGAAAGACACAGGCATCGATATGAAATTAATCCTGCATATTGCGAAAAATTTGAAAAGGCAGGACTAATTATGGCTGGTACTTCACCTGATGGCAGGCTGATGGAAATAGTGGAGATTAAGGATCATCCATGGTTTGTGGCAACACAGTTTCATCCGGAATTTAAGTCAAAACCAACATCCGTACACCCATTATTCAGGGATTTTGTTCTGTTTAGTCTGAAGCACCAGGGAAGGATATGAGGAAAAAATTAAAAATTAAAAATTATGAATTAAAAATTAGAGAAGAAGAAGGGAGGGAAAATGAAATACAGTCTATATTTTTTAATTTCCTCTTTCCTTCCCTCATTTTTAATTTTTAATTTTATTTCTAAGGGGTATATGTAATGGCAAAGGCTATAAATAGAGAGGATATGCAAGAGCTTCTGGGGGTAATAAAAGACATCCTCGGACCTGATCAAAAACAAGACATGGAATGGAAAAAAGAGATGGAGAATCCGGAAATAGATGGTGATACTGTCGATGGAGGGATAGAAAAGGAAAAAAGATCTGTCAACTATACTGCCAGAAATGTTTCTTCTAATAGTAGCTATTTTCGGGAAAAAGAGCCTGAGACGACCAGTTCGAAATCCGCAGATATAGTAAATTTTCTTTGGATAGTGATTATTGCTTTCGCTATTGGGTTTGGATGTTGGAGTTTCTTTTCATCCGGTACAGCTGGTAAGGTTATGGATGTTATGAAGCAACAAGGAGCAAAAGTAGGTAAGACTACTACCGGCTGGGCACAGAAGAGTAATTAAAAATTATGAATTAAAAATTAAAAATGGAGAAACAAACAAATGCCAAATGTATTTCGTCACAATGTCATGTTGTGCTGCTTCAGACGGAATCGTAATTTTCTTCCATTTAGCTAAGCTATAGTGTAAAATTGAGAGGCAGGGGGATCAATACTCCCCACCAGCTAAATAAGGTAATTAACAATCTGCATGTATGCTCACACAGGCAGAGCAAAGGACAACTCAGTCTAATTATTTACACCATTTGCCTTTTCCTTCTGTGTCTGAAAAAACATCGGAATATGGGACAAAAACATAGGGAAAAGTAGCTTAACAATCGAATGGAAAATTACGATTCACGGTGAACCAACACATTGTTTGTTTCACCTCTTCTTCTTTCATTTTTAATTTTTAATTCATAATTTTTAATTTTTTAAGGGAGGCTGTAGAAATGACCATAAATATTTTCGCTGTAATTAGAGAAAGTTTTACCATGATGATTCTTTTAGTTTGTTCCATGGTTATGCTTGCCTTTGTTATTGAACGATGGTGGTTTTTTCACAAGATAAGTGTTGACAGCAATAAATTTATGGATAATATCCAGAGGTTTATAAACGCAGGTAAGTTCGTGGAGGCTGCAAGCTTTTGTGAAATTACCACTGGTGCGGTTTCAGCAGTAGTGAAAACTGGGCTGGTAAACCGATATCTTCATAAACCTGATTTGGAAGAGCTTATGATTAGTACCCGAATGGAACAAATGATTAAGATGGAACGGTTTCTTAATATCCTTGGTACGCTGGGAAACATTTCACCGCTTATTGGATTATTTGGTACTGTGGTTGGTATTATCCGGGCATTTCATGATCTGGCTGCATCAGGATCTGGTGGTCCGGCTGTTGTGGCTGCTGGTATTTCTGAGGCATTGGTTGCTACTGCTGCAGGATTGATGGTTGCTATCCCTGCGGTAGTATTCTATAATTACTTCACAAAAGAGATGAAGACAATTGTTATGAATATGGATATATGCAGTCGAAGATTATTGGTTATGCTCACCGGTGGGCTTGAATCAGAGCAGTAACAATTTCACGCAAAGGTCGCAAAGTAACAAAACTTGTCCCATTGAAAAAGGGGAATCGCAAAGAACGCAAAGATGTATGCCTGAATATTTTTGCGATATTTGTAATATCTGCGAGAAATCCTAAGGAAATATTTCGAGCTGTGCGGTTGTTGCATTAAGCCACAGAAGCATAACAATAGCACGCAAATACAGAGGAAGAGCCACAAAGGGTGTAAAATCATAAGAGACACCACCCTTGTCAGGCTTTTCTTATTTGCAATTACTTCTGTTTCGCTCGCAATTCTTGGGAGATAGGGGGATAATCCCGCCATTCGTTCGCTGTGTTGCGTGCGGTCAGAGATAGAGAGATATGGAGATAATGGAGAAAGGAAGACACCACCGATATTTACACCCTTTGTGGTTCTTTCTCTGCCAGAGGTGCTACTTCTTCTCGTTGTAATAGCTACTGACTAACGAGATTTGATGCAATTATCCACAACCGCACAGGTGGAAATATTTCGACATGTGCAAAAGGTAAGTCCATGAAAATATCCCCGCATGAAACTGAATACATTTCTGCCCCCAATATTACTCCATTAGTAGATGTAAGCCTGATCTTAGTTATCATCTTTATGGTTACTGCACCCATGCTCATGCAGGCAGGGATTCGGGTGCTTGAATCAAAGACAGGCGTAGCTGTTGGTAAACACGCTGCCGCAGAAAATGTCTGTATCAACCTGAAGACAAACAGAGAGCTAACCTTAGATGGGAAAAGGGTTGAATGGAAGACACTGCCCGGAGAATTACGAAAGGCATTAAAAAAAAGCAAAGACAAGTTGGTTGCCATTACAGCTGAAGAAGATAATATGGTGGATGATGTGGTCAGGCTTTTGGACATCTCCAGACAAAATGGGGCAAGAAAATTAGCTATCATGAAGGAGCAGAGGAATAAAATATGAATGACCCTATGGATTATATGAATGATACAAAGGCAATCACTGGTATAAATATCGCACCGCTGGTTGATGTGTGTCTGGTAATGGTTATCATCTTTATGGTTACAGCCCCGTTTTTTTCTCAGCCCATATTGGATGTGAAATTGCCGGAGGCTCATACGGCTGAGGGAGAAAAAAAGGAAAATATCACGGTTACCATTACCTCTGACAAACGATTATCTGTAAATGAGATAGAAACAAACTGGAAGGGACTGCCTGTAATACTTGAGAAAAAGATTAAAATAAATCGTGATAAGTTCATAATTATCAGGGCAGACAAAACAGCAAGTCATGGTGAGATGCTTCATGCCATGGATATTGCCAAGATGTGCGGGGCAAGAAAGATAACTATTGCTACGCAACAGAAGAAAAAATTATGAATTATGAATTATGAATTAAAAATTGAGGTAACTGCTCAATATCCTGTGACAATTCCATGAGATTAAAAGGTAATGCAGTGGTAGTCGCAGGCTTTAGCCTGCGTAAAATAACGCAACCTAAAGGTTGCGACTACCAATTTCCACTGATTATTGAGCAATTACAAATTGAGGAGCAAGAATTTTCAACCTTTAATTTTTAATTTATAATTCATAATTTTTAATTAAATGCAAGGAGGATTATATGATAGAAGAAAAAGAGGAAGGGTTAACGCTTGATAAAAAGACAATGGATGTATTGGTAGCAAATATCATCCCAACCTCAAAATATTTTGAGGTTCGTTTTGACTATTTACAGCAACAAGTAGGTTCAAGATTTGATTACTTGCAACAACAAATAGATACAAAATTTGATTACTCGCAACAACAAATAAATGATGTAAAACAACAGATAGGTGATGTAAAATTAGAGGTAATATCACTTGAAGACAGGATGAATAAGCGGTTTGAACAAGTAGACAAACGCTTTGAACAGGTAGACAAACGCTTTGAACAAATAGACAAGCAGTTTGAACAGGTAAACAAACAGTTTATATTGATGCAATCGGATATGGACAATCGGTTTGATCGGGTGGACAAACGATTTGAGCAGATTGATACTAAATTAGATAAATTGTTAGAAAGAATAGATGTAAAAATAGACGCAGGATTAAGAGAAAACAGGGTGTTAATTGTCAGACTATTTACATTTGCTCTTGGCTTTGCTGCTATTTCAATGGTAGGGATGTTAGGCAAGATGCTGCAGATATTTTAGGCTGTGCAAATATAAGCGTTTAGCCGTCAGCTTAAGCAATGAAAGGCTAAAGCCTGAACTCCAACTATAACATCAAGGCAGAGTAGAGACAGGTCTGAGACCTGTCTCTACCTGTGATAGCAGTGATCCCTGAACGCTGACTTTCATGCTGTAATGCCCTTGCACTCCTCGCTTGGTCTTATCCTTACCTACATCTTTTTGAGGACGAAATTCTGATGGGAAATGCCGCAAAACAACAGAAGCATGTACCACAAAATGATTAATAATTCATTAATTCAGCAATTCAACAATTGTCAATTGTTGAATTGCTGAATTAATGGTGGTTGGACTTGTGGGTAAGGATAATCGCTTAGTGGGGGGTGGTGATGAAGAGGGCAGCACTTCTGGCAGCTGACACTCGACAGGCTGTTACGGAATAGGAATTTGGCACAAGAAGCATACAGCATGTTGCGTTAATCTCACCAATAGGCACTATATGTGGTATGGTGTTGACGCTAATTATCAGTTCCGTAACAGCCTGTCGACAGCTTACCATTCTATGAGAGGTGTATTAAGGATGAGTAATATTCTCCAACTTCAAGAAGTAAAAAAAGGATTTCGTTGGTCATCCGGATTGATACACCAAAAGGTTTCGGATAATAAGGGTATCTGGGCTGTAAATGATGTTTCTATAAACATTAAGGATGGTAAATCTGTGGGACTTGTAGGGGAAAGTGGTTGTGGGAAGACTACTATTGGGAAGGCTATCTTAAGGCTATTCCCTTCGTTAGATAGTGGAAGCATACATTTTGGACAAAAGCCAAAGTGTGTATTTGACTATTCGATGAAGGAATTGTCTGAATATCGCCGTAAGGTGCAGATGATATTCCAGAATCCTGATGTTTCCCTGAACCCACGAATGCCAATAAGTAATAGCATAAAAGAGGCTGTCAAAATCGGGTATAAGCAGGCAAATAAAAGGGAACTAACAGAATTTGTTAATATGTATCTGAAAAAAATGAATATTGATCCAAAACGGGTTGATAATTATCCAGATGAATTGAGTGGTGGAGAAAAACGAAGGATAGGAATAATTCGGGCATTAGCCGTAAAACCACAATTAATCGTGGCTGATGAGCCATTTTCAGGGCTGGATGTTTCTATCAGAAATCATATTCTTTCCATCTTTATGAAGATACAGGAGGAGGATAATGTTACCTTTTTTCTTATTTCACATGATATAGGGGTGCTCCAGCACCTCACATCTCAGATAGTAACCATGTATACAGGAAGAGTGATAGAGATATGCCCTACAACTAAAATGATTGCCGGGCAAGCAGTTCATCCTTATACAAAGGGTTTATTGGCTGCATCTCAATATGATCTCTCTATAACCATAGGATGGGAACCATCCCGAAGTGATACAGGTGGGTGTTCGTTCCACGAGAGATGCTATTTCTATCAGAAGCAGCAAACACCTAAAAGACTTATATGTACAAATAATATGCCATTGCTTTTGCCTGTAGACAGGGAGCATTGGGCGGCTTGCCATTTTTGGCATGAGATGTAAGTCGGCGGAGACATTCACCTTCATGCCTGCCCTACGGCATGGGACATCCAATGCCGTAGTGTCGTGTCAACTCTCAATTGTCGGATAGTTTAATATGTAGGGATAGGAGGTAGCACCTCTGGCAGGTTTATCCCCACTACATTCGCAGAGCCTGCCCCTGCGAAATGCAGGGGGGCAAGCTCTGTCAGTTGCCTGATTGGCTGCTCAAACAACGGACATCCACAAGAGGAGAGCACCTCTGGCAGGGATGTCCCTACAATGGTTATGCGTCAAATTAAAGTTGACACGATAGTAGGGGCAACCCCCTGTGGTTGCCCTTCTTTCAGTCCCCCATGCCTGCCCTTTGTCTCAGTCCACAAATTCAGGGGAGAAAATGTCATGAATCAGTAGCTGCAAGTATAGCAAGCCATAATCCATCAGGTGTGGCACAAATCAAAAAGGAGGCGGATGAAAATGCTTATGTTGCAACGAATGATCGTTCTTGGTTTTATTATAGGGGTTTATTTTATGAATCCTACTCTTGTCAGAGCAGAAGATAATATTCCCAAAGAGGCAAAGGAGTATTACCTGATAGGTAAACGGCATCTATCCAATGGATGCTCCTATCTTGCCAAGGGCAGGGAAATGCTTGACAATGCATTCAAAAAAAACGATGTCTCTGTTCCTACTCTAAGGACATCCTTTGAAGAAAAGTTTGAGGATACTCGTATCCCTTTAACAGATTTTTTTCATATTCTATACAAAAAGTATAGATATGAAGAAATAATGCTCGCTAAAAGCCTTTTTCAGGATGCAAGCAAGGAGTTAGTATCAGCAAGGGAGGCATTTGACAAGGCTTCCCAATGCTCCCAGGATTTTGTAGAAGCATATCTCTATAACTGCCTTGCATGTTTGAAAATGGGATGGGACAAAGAGGCAATCATTTCATTTAAGCAAGCTGCAAAGATTGGGGTTAACAGATTGAGATTAATCAATCCTTTGAGTGAGGAGATACGGGATATATTTTATGAAATAGCCCTAATATCTTCTCAATTGCCTGACAAAGAAGGCGTAGGTTCTTCGGAAAATATTATTGGGACATTGACAACCATACAGTGCAATCAGCTCAATAAACTTATAGAAGATGCCTTTGATGATGAACAGATAAACAAATTAAAGAATGAACAGATGAAATCCATGTTTGAATTGACAAGATTTTATCTTTTTTGCAAAAACAAGGAACAGGCTAATATTTCCTTTATAACCATACATAAAACAATAAAGGATAATCTGGCAAATCAAGGCGATATCTATCAAGAGACTATCAGGGATATAGAGTCTCTTGAAGAAGAGATTAAGAAGATTCATGGACTTACCGAACTTACACTTAAGATAGATGAGGATGTGGTTACCGGATTCGAACCTGTAGTAAGACTGAAGATGGTTAATGCCTCTAAAAAGAAAGCCGAGTGTAATGATCTTTATCTTTATCTTTTCCCAGAGGGTTCAGGTATAGAATTCCGTAATGAGTGGATATACCCAAATATTACTAAGGATGAAAGGATTTCTGTACCAGTAAGTGAGTATGATATTCAGATTAATATCTCTAATGTTGGGATTATAGAAAAGGACAAGATGCCTGTGGCATTAATACTAGAAAATCAGAAATTAGGTTGGATTAATGAAAAAAGCATCAAGTTGCAGCCAGAGGTTAGTCTTGAACTTCAAGGAAACATTACAGAGGAATGTGCCACACGACTTAAGGCTAATCAGTATATCTATGATATGCAAGAAGGATTTATTATTAATCGAAATACAGGACAAAGGGTTAAGCTTGCCAATGGTTCTCTGATAAAGAAGATGATTCTTCCTGAACAGGGGTTCTTGACTCAGGAGGGAAGGGGTGAATATATATTAACCATAGCTAAGCTCGGTAATTGGATACCAACCGGTAAGAAGGATGTTAATATGGCCAAGGGTGGTATGGGTATAATGGCATTTTTATTTTTGATGATGCGGTAGATGCGATAGCTATGTCCACAGTGTGTGTAATAGATATCACTCAGCTGTATTCTACTGATAAGGAATATTAACAATGGGTAAACCAGCAGCCAGATTAGGAGATCCAACCATGCATGGCGGGACTATTATTATCGGCTTTCCAACCGTACTTATTGGCGGAAAGCCGGCTGCCCGTATCGGAGATATGCATGTCTGCCCCATGGTTACCCCTGGCACACCCCCTATCCCTCATGTAGGAGGACCAATTACCATGAGTGCTCCTACGGTACTGATTGGCAATATGCCTGCTGCCTGCATGGGTGATATGGCTACATGTATTGGACCGCCAGATACTATTATGATGGGTTGCCCTACAGTGCTGATTGGTATGGCAGGCGGTGGTGGTGCCGGAGCTGC
>JAHIZN010000181.1 GCA_018814245.1 bacterium | reverse complement strand
TATTCCGTAACAGCCTGTCGAATACTTTTTTCCGTTCTTTTGTAAGGTCAGTGGCAAGCAGTTTATCTGTCTGTATACTGCAAGCATATCGATTGGTTAGGCTTTTATAGGGCGCTGTTCACAATTATCCGAAACTGTTTCGCGATTTTTACTGAAAATCAGAAAAAACCATTGTCAGGAATCTTCTTTTGTGGTATAATAAATGTTAATTATTCAGGAGGCAATAATTAAAATGCAATACACAGACGAGAAAAGGCTCATAAGATTTGATTGGGCAGCAAAATATATCCTGAGGGATAAATCAAACTTTGATATTTTAGAGGGATTTCTTACCGCACTCTTAGAGAAGGATATAAAAATAATAAACCTACTTGAAAGTGAATCAAACCAGGAGAATGAAACCGATAAGCTTAATAGGGTTGATCTGCTTACTGTTGATGATAAGGGTGAGTACATTATAATAGAGATACAAAATGAGAGAGAACTTTATTATCTTGAGAGGCTTTTATATGGAACATCAAAGCTAATTACAGAGAACATGAAACGAGGAGAGCCCTATCAAAATATAAAGAAAGTCATATCCATTAGTATATTATATTTTGCATTAGGAGAAAAAATTGATGATTATGTGTATTATGGCAATACGGAATTTAGAGGAATACATACCAAGAGTCCATTAACCTTAAGGAGGAAAGAGAAAGAAATAATAAAAGCAATAGAAACAAAAGATATATATCCTGAATATTATTTAATAGAGGTAGAAAAGTTTGAGGATGTAATACAAAATGATTTAGATGAATGGATATATTTTTTAAAGAATGAAAGCATAAGAGATGATTTCAAGTCAAAGAATATAAAGAAGGTGCAAGAGAAGTTAGACATTCTGAAGATGTCCAAAGAGGAAAGGAAGAAGTATGAGAGATACTTAACGAATGTTGCTATCGAGTATGGTGTTATTGAGGCTAAAAAGGAAGAAATAGAAGAAAAGATAGAAAAAGGAAGAAAGGAAGGAATAGAAAAAGGAATAGAAAAAGGAATAAAAGAAGGAATAAAAGAAGGAATAAAGGAAGGAATAAAGGAAGGGATAGAACAAGGGATAGAACAAGGGAGAAAAGAAACAGCAAAGAATATGCTTGAATTTGGGATGAGCGTAGGAGATGTTGCCAGAATTACAGGTTTTACGGTAAGTGAAATAGAAGGATTGAATCTGCTCAAAAATCTATAAGATTACGAGTAATTATGTTGGTTCTGAATACAGATTTCTACGAGTCGATTTGCTGTAATGATTGAAGTTGTTGATTGTCAATAAGTTGTAATAGATCAGGATGGAGTTGGATTTGTCTTTGGCTATTCCTGTGAGATACAGGGAGACCTTTTGATTAAGAATGGGGAAGATTATCTTGTAGAGATAAGTCATCCGCTGGGTCAAATGATGTGAGTATTTTGAATCGTAAGGCTAAATTTTATGAGCAGATAACAGGTGTTTTCCCTAAGACAATCTTTGTTGCTGTTAATATGAATGAAGAAGGTAAAAAGAGCTGCCAAGCGTTAAATGTTCAGCTTATTAGCTATGATGAGATAAAGGATTGATGTTGTAATTTGGGGATAGGGGAAAGAGCAATGAGGGGAGCTAATTCTGTTTTCAAGGTTTGACCCCAAATCCTTCTCTGTGAAACGGTGTTCTATTGACTTGATGCAATTATCCACAACCGCACAGGTGGAATTATTTTCCCTAAGTTTACACCCTTTGTGGTTCTTTCTCTGCCAGAGGTGCTACCTCTTCTCGTTGCAATAGCTGCTGACTAACGGGACTTGATGTAATTATCCACAACCGCACAGGTGGCAAAATTTTACAAATGATTAAAGAATGAGAAAAATAGTCTGTCCACCTTTCTTTCTGATTTTTTAGCATAAGGAAAACTATGACAAATCAAGATACATACTGGGCATATTTCGATGAAGCATGGAAGAAGATTATAGAACGGTTCTTTCCACAACTTTTATGTTTCTTTGTTCCCAAGCTTTATGAAGACATAGACTTATCAAAGGGAATTGATTTTCTTGATAAGGAAATGGAACAATTGTCCATGATTAGCGTAAAGGGTGCAAAATATGTTGACAAGCTGTCTAAGGTTTACCTCAAGAATGGAAATGAGCAATGGATTTTGGTTCACATAGAGGTTCAAGGACAGCAGGATAAAGAGTTTCCCCTTCGGATGTTCAGATATTTCTATCGGATATTTGACAGATATGGCAAGAGAATAGTAAGCATGGCTATACTGACTGGTTCAGAGAAAGGCAGAATTGATGGAGAATATAAACTCAAATCTTATGGTAGTGGGGTAGAATTCAGGTATCTTTCTTTCAGGTTAATGGATTATGATAAAGAAAGGCTGGAGCAGGATCCTAATCCAGTAGCCATAGTGATTCTGGCATCTCAGGAGAAGGAAAAGGCGAAACAAAAAGGTGAGAAGTTTAATACCAAGCTGTATTTGATAAGAAAACTGTATGATAAAGGATATGGAAAAGATGAGATAAAGGGATTATTTGAGTTTATTGATTGGGTCATGCAGCTAAATGACGAAGAAGAAAAACTAATATGGGAAGAGATAAGAGAATTGGAGGAGGTAAAAAGAATGCCTTATGTTACAAGTGTGGAGAGAATCGGCAGGGCTGAGGGATTGCAACAAGGATTGCAACAAGGATTGCAACAAGGATTGCAACAAGGATTGATAGAGGATGGTAGAATGATGATAGTGGAAGCATTGGATGAACGGTTTGGTAAGATTCCCTCTACTATTTCTAATGTTGTAAATCAAATCAAGGATAGAGATGTTTTGAAATTTCTCTTGCGACAGGTTATACGATGTAACTCAATGGAAGAGTTCAAGCAGGTATTGAATAGACAAAATTAACAATGGGGAAAAGAGAAAATGGGTTGTTGGATTAAAAAAGACAGATTGGCTGGACTTTGATTCCCTGTATTTAGGATTAGGGACAACGGAAGAGGAGAGGCAATTCAAAGAAATTGGGTCTTTGGAAATAATAATTTCAAGACAGATATGGAAAATAAATTTGGGCGTAAGTTTGAAATTAAAAAGGCGGGTAGAAAGCATAAAATGTGAACCCGTTCTCAATTTCCCCATAGATTTCTGACTGATTCAAAATGTGTATGAAATAACAATAGCTGAGAGGATAATATACTGAACCCTTGTAGGAGTAAACAGGTTGGCATGAGAATCTTAGTAGGTGAATGGTTGTGTGGCTGAGATGGGATGGAGCGTAGCGGAATCCCATCTCAGCCACACAACCTGCTCGCTCTTGAATGTGCTTTTCTGCTTTTTTAAGATTTTCTACTACTCATTCCAATAAAGATATATGTAGTGTGCTTGTTATATCTTAAACGGTAGGAGGATAGAAATGACAAGAGGGAAATGGAGTGGTGAACAAAAAGTAGCTATAGTTCTGGAAGGCATCAAGGGTGGCAATATCGCTGAATTATGCCGT